>JANNJB010000501.1:0-12428 GCA_031405615.1 Vicinamibacteria bacterium
TCGTGAAGCTGAAAGTCATTCCGTAGCTGCCGTTGGCGTTGTGCCAGTTCGGCACCATCATGGTCCACGCCCCGCCCGCGTGGGAACTGCCCATCATGCCGCCTGTGATCCACTGGCCGCCCATCATGGGGCCATACGGGGAGTAGTCGAGGGTTTGACCCGCCTGCGTCATCATGCCGCCGCCGAGATGGATGAAATAGGTCGTCCGGGGTGAGAGCGGACCCTGGGGTGTGCAGGTGAGGGTAGTCCGATCGGAGGACCAGCCGCAGTTCATTGGCATAGTCGCCCCGGCGAGGTCACGCATGTGCAGATCGACAAACTGCTCCATGCCAATGCCCATCGCAGCGCCGAAGCGAAACACCATGGAAGTGGATCCCGCCACGCCCATCATCCCCCCTTGGGGCGTCACCGACATGAAGCTGGCGCCGGTTTGAGAGGAACCGGCGCCGCTTGGACCCATCATCGAGTCGTCGCCCCCGGCGCCGCAGCCCACGGTAAGGAAGGCCAGGCCGAAAACCAAAGCAGTTGCGAGCGTGTTGCGTTTCATGAGTTTCTCCGTTTCAAAAATCAAAGCACTTCGAGGTTGAGCATCATCCCGGCGTCCTCGTGTTCGAGGTTGTGACAGTGGAGGACGTACAGGCCGGCGTGAGCATCGAAGCGAATGGCGATTCGCACCGTCTCCCCCGGCCACACCAGAACCGTGTCCTTGAGTCCGAGTTCATGAGGCGAGAGCGCGCCACTCGACCGGCTCACGACCTGGAACTGCGTGGCGTGCACGTGAAACGGGTGGGGCTCGGTCGATATGTTGACGATTTCCCAGACCTCGAGCACGCCCCGTTCCGCTCGTACGTCCACCCGCGACGCCTCGAAACTGCGACCGTTGATGGTGAAAGCACCCGCGAAGGGCGGCATGCGCATGTCCATGACGAAGCGTCGCTGCACCTGGGCGCGAGCGGGGTCGAGTCTGTCAATCGAAGAGAGTCGTGCAGGGACCGCGGCAGGGCCGGGGCCCGAGCGCCCGACGACCAGACGCAACAGCGAGGCCGAGGCCCCTTGAGATGAGCCCCCCATTCCCATGCCCATGCCGCCACCACGAACAGTGAAGGGCAGGCTGAGCAGTGGGACCGAGGTGTTGACCGGATCTCGCGAGAAGTCCACCAGAATCTCCGCGCGCTCGCCCGGAGCGAGGAAGAGGGCGCTCGCGGAGACCGCTCGTTCGAGAAAGCCACCGTCTCCCGCGATGACATCGAAGGCCCGGCTATCCCCGAAGGCCACACGGAAGATCCGGGCGTTGGACCCGTTGAGGAGGCGGAACCGGTACCGGGTCGCGGTGATGGACAGCTCCGCGTCCGGCGTGCCGTTCACCAGGACGGTGTTGCCCAGATAGCCCGACATGAGGTCCATGGGCGACGGCGCATAGGCGAAGGAGTTGTCGGTCGTGCGACGACGATCCTGGAGGAGCAGGGCAGCATCCTGCTCGCCCGTCGGCAGACCGAGGCCGCGATCGGCGTCGTCTTCCACAATAAAGAAACCGGCCATTCCACCGTAGACCTGCGCGGCGGTGCGCCCGTCGGGATGCGGGTGGTACCAGTAGGTGCCGGCGCGGTCGGCAATTCGAAAGCGGTACTGGCGCGTGCCGCCGGGCGGAATGACGTCGGTTGGATAGCCGTCCGTCTCTGCGGGAACGGCCAAGCCGTGCCAGTGAATGTTCGTGGCTTCGGTCAGACGGTTCTCAAACTGCAGCTCGAAGACTTCCCCGACGCGGGCTCGCAGCGTCGGTGAGGGATAGGACCCTCCGAAAGTGAGAAGACTCGTGGTGCGCCCTGGCCAGACAACGCTGGTCGCCGGCGTCGCGAGGAGGGGTTGAACGAGCGCGGCGGGCTGACGGAGAGGTTCGGCCAAGGCGTCGCCGCCGAGGACGGGCAGTGCCGCGCCACCTCCCGCGATCGCACGCGCCGCGGATGCCCCCAGAATGGCCCGGGCGGTCTCGCGAAGCCACTGACGCCGGTGCATTCCCTTTTCCATTGAATCTGGTCCTTGCGTCAGTGACAAATCCCCGGAGCGCCCCGACTCCTAGAAGTGCAGGAAGAACCGGTTTGCCTTGAAGGGCAGCACGAAATGTGCCATCCGCTCGGCCGCGCGCTCCGGGTACCTCGCGGAGTGATTCCACGAAGAGGGCCTCCGTTGGCGACAAAAACCGACCGCAACTCGGTAGGGCTTGCGCGTCGTCTCTCAATCGGGGCGCAGGTCTTGCGCTCTCGCCGCCCTCATTTGTTCGACACCGCACTGACGAATGACTCGTCGCTGGCTACCCTTGTTGCGCAATGAGGAAGAGGTTGGCGTTGCTCGTCATGGTCGCCTCCCTTGGGTTCCCAGGCCTCAACTGCACAGGAGCGCCAGTGGCGACCAAGAGCCCCGAAATCGACGCTGACCTCGGCGAATCTGTGTGGCCAGGCGAAGGCGCCGCAACCCGGTCCATTGCGGACCTGATCAGCAGGGCGATTGAAAAGAAGTATCCGCCCGAAAAACGACCGGCGAAACGGGACGCGCATCCCAAGGCGCATGGTTGTGTGCGCGCCCGGTTCGCGGTAGACGCCCTTCTGCCCGAGAAACTGACGCAGGGCGCTTTCGTTCCCGGCAAAACCTACGACGCATGGATTCGCTTTTCGAACGGCAACGCGGATCCTGCCCGCGCCGACATCAAGGGCGATGCCCGAGGTATGGCCATCAAGTTGATGGGAGTGCCCGGGGTGAAGCTGCTGCCCGAAGAGAGCACGGGCCAAACCCAGGACTTCATCATGATCAATCACCCGGTGTTCTTCATCGATGACCCACAGGACTACCTGAAGCTGATCGCGCGAGGCGAAAGCTCGAACCCGCTGGTGAAAATGACCGCTCCTTTCGCCCTCGGCGTGAAGGGAGCGCTGATTGCGCGCGCCATTTCTCGGAAGAAGATCGAGAACCCGCTCTTCACCCGCTTTTGGTCCATGGTTCCCTATCGCCTCGGCGACGACGCGAACAAGCAAGCGATCAAATTCTCGGCCCGGCCGTGTCTCGCCCACGCGAACGACCGCATTCCGGAGAACCCCGATGCGAACTATCTACGAAAGGCCATGGCCAACACGCTGGCGGCGGGCGACGCCTGCTTCGATTTCCTTGTGCAGCCTCGTACCTCGGCCTCGATGAAAGTCGAAGACTCAAAGACAGAGTGGAAAGAATCCGAAGCGCCCTTTATCAAGGTGGCGACGATCACGATTCCGCGGCAAACCTTCGATTCGCCGGAGCAGATGGAGTTCTGCGAGAACCTCTCTTTCACCCCCTGGCATTCCCTGCCCGAGCACCGGCCCCTGGGCGGGGTCAATCGCGTACGCCGGACCGTTTACGAACAGGTCAGCAAGGTGCGCCACGCCTTGAATCACGCGCCAAGGGTAGAACCGACGGGTGCCGAAACCTTCCCCAGGGCGCCAGTGGAGCGCGGTTCGGGCGGAGAACCTCGGCCACGCTGAGGCACCGCGGGCCCCCGGCCGCACTGGCTCGCCGACGCGCTGCTCACTCCCCGTCCTTGAGGACATAACCCGCGCCGCGAACGGTCTGGATCAGTCGAGGCGCATCGTTTTGCTCGGTCTTGCGTCGCAGATAGTTGACATAAACCTCTACAAGATTCGAGCCGCCGTCATAGTCAAAGTCCCAGACGTGGTCCAGGATCATGGCGCGGGTGAGCAACAGGCCCTTCTTGCGCAGGAAGTATTCGAGAAGAGCGAATTCTTTAGTGGTCAGGTCGATCGTCCGGCCCCCACGCGATACCTCGCGGCGGGCAACATCCATCTCCAGGTCGGCTGCCTTCAAAATGCTCCGCGGCTCAACCGCAGGTCGTCTCGTGATGGCTCGCAGCCGCGCGAGTAGTTCCTGAAACGCGAAAGGCTTGCTCAGATAATCGTCGGCGCCCAGATCGAGGCCTAGTACGCGGTCCTGCACCGACGAGCGCGCGCTGAGGACCAGGATGGGCGAACGGGACCCACGGGCCCGCAGGTCGCGAAGCACATCAAAACCGCTTCGCCCCGGGAGCATCACATCAAGCAAGATCGCGTCGTAATCGGACGCCAGCGCCATATCGAAACCCTGCGCAGCGGCCGCGGCGAGATCCACACTGTAGCCTTGCTCCTTGAGGCCCTGGCGCAAGACGGCGGCGAGTTTCTGGTCGTCCTCCACGACGAGCACGCGCATTCGGCGAGCTTAGGCGGGTTTTCTTAACGTCGGATTAGGGGAACGCGGTGCACGCTGCGACCTTGCGGTGTCGTCCCGCTTCGCCCTGCTATTCTTTGGTCGTGAGACCGCTGGCCATGATCTTCGTCGTTGCGCTCCTCGTGGTGAGCGCGTCGGGCGCCCAGGCGCTCGTCTGGACCGACCCCTGTGAGGGAGAGGCGGAGTCCGCCCAGCAGGGCGGGGACCAGAACTGCCCGCCGACCTGTTTCACCTGCGGCTGCTGCGCCCAGCCAATCGAGCCCCCGGACGTCGAGATCCTTCCTTCCGCACAGCGGGTGGTCCATCCGACGCCGAACTTGAACCCGCCGCCCGACAGCCGGAAGCCGCGCGGGATCCTGCACGTTCCAAAGCGCGCCGTCTAGCTCTCTTCCGTTCTTAGCTGGATCGCCCGGCGCGCGTTCGCCGGATTCTTTAGGAACATGCCATGCGTCAAGGTTCGAAGACCGTCTTCTTTTGTCTCGTCGTTTGTCTGCCGGGAGCCATCGCCTCGGCTCAACGGAGCCTGACTCTGCCCGAGGCCATCGCTCACGCTCGCGAGCAGGCTCCCCAGATCGTCAGTGCCCGACTCGCCATTGATGAGGCGCGCGGCCGTCTGAAAGGCGCATCGATCGGTCTTACCTCGAACCCTGAGATCGAGGCGGGTATGGGGCCACGCCGCGGGCGGGATACCCGCTTGACGGACTGGGGGGTGGGGATTCAACAGTCCTTCGAGCCGCCGGGCCGGCGCTCCGCCCGAATCGCGGGCGCTAACGCATCGATCGCGGCCGGGACCGCGAACCTGGATGAGGTGACGCGATCCGTGCTGCGGGACGCGGCGGCCGCCTTCTATCGCACGCTTCATGCGAACGAGCGCCTTCGATTGCTCGCCATGGCGGAAGAATTCGCGAGGGGCATCCACGTGGCGGCGGATCGCCGATTCAAGGCCGGGGACATCGCCCTCCTCGATGTCAACATCGCCCGCACGGCCCGGGCTCGTGCGCATGCCGACCGCGAGGCGGCGGCAGCAGAGAAGGTGCTATCGCTCGGAGATCTCAAACAACTCCTCAGGCTCGATGAGTCGGTCGAAGCGACCGGCGCTCTGGCCCCCGAGGGATCTCCCGATCTCGAGAGCGCGTTGCGCGGTGTTGCGGACCGCCCGGAGTTCCGATCGCTTCTGGCCGGGATCGACGAAGCCGATGCAGAGGTACGGCTGGGCGAGAGTCTCGCGAAGCCCGGCTTCGGACTCGGCGCGCGGTACTCGAAGGAGGAGGGAGACAAGATCCTCTTTGGCTCCTTTAGTTTCACGCTCCCCGTGATCTCAAAGGGCCAGGAGCAGCGCGCTACAGGTTCCGCCCGCGCCCTACGACTTCGAACCGAGCTTGAAGCCGCGCGCCAGCGCGCGCTCATCCAGGTCAAGACGTCGTTCGAAGCGCTCGAGCGCCGCCTCGCCGCCGTTCGTATTCTCGAATCCGAGGCCCTTCCCGGCATGGACGAGAACGAGCGTCTCACCACCCGCAGTTTCGAAGCCGGCCAGATCGGCCTGGCCGACCTGCTGGTCATCCGCCGCGAAATTCTCGACACAAGGTTCCAATATCTCGACCGCCTTCTCGAAGCGACCCTCGCCCGGGTCGAGCTCGACATCCTCTCCGGAGTCCTCCGATGAATCCCCGAAACCCCGTTCTCCTCTTCGCTTGCCTCGCTCTCATTTCCTGCGGGCGCGGGGAGCCTCCCAAGGACGAACACGCGAAGCCCGAAAGCGCCGCCGGCGCCCTTGGCCATGAAGACGAGTCCAACGAAGTCGAGATCGGCGAAAGCATGATTCGAGATCTGCGCATCACCACGCGCCTCGTCGAGTCCCGTCCCGGCGGGGAACGGGCGATGCTCCTCGGCGAACTCGCGGTGGACCAACGCAGGTATGCCGAAATCGCGACGCCGGCCGGCGCCCGGGTCGTGCGTGCCTTCGTTGATGCCGGTGATCGCGTGAAACAAGGCGATGCCCTCGCCGAACTCACGAGCCCCGACCTTGGCCGCGCTCGGGCGGACTACGTGTCGGCGAGCGCACGCGTGACACTCGCGGAGTCAGCTCTCGAACGAAAGCGCGGACTCGCGGCGGAGAACATCGTTCCCCTTCGCGAAGTCCAGGAAGCAGAGTCGACTCTCGCGGAAGCCCGCGCCGCGCAGCGCGCAGGGAGCGCCGCCATCGCAGGGTACGGGGTCGACGTTCCGGAGGGCGATGACCCGCCTTCCGGGGCCTTTGTTCTTCGCTCTCCTCTCGCCGGATGGGTGACCGAACGCAACGCCGTGACCGGCGCGCTCACGGAGCCTTCCATCGCAGCGTTCAAGGTTGGCGATCTGTCGACCCTCTGGCTGACCGTTCATGCGTTCGAACGCGACGCCGTGCGCATCCGCAAGGGGACTCTCGCTCAACTGTCCTTCTCCGCGTTGCCCGGGCAGGACTACGAAGGGCGTGTGACCATGGTGGGCCGCAACGTCGAACGCGAATCCCGGACCATCCCCGTGCGCATCGACGTGGCGAACCGGACCGGCGAGCTTCGTCCCGGAATGTCTGCTGTGGCCGCGGTTCCCATCGGCGACGCCCTGGAACCCATCCTTACCGTTCCCGTCGCTTCGGTCCAACGTGTGCGCGGGGAGTGGTGCGTCTTTCTCCCCAAGGAGGACGACCACCACTTCGAGATTCGACGCATCGGTCGTGGTCGCGACCTCCGCGGCTTTGTAGAGGTTCTGTCCGGCCTCAAGGCCGGGGACAAAGTGGTGGTGGACGGAGCGTTCCTTCTCAAGGCCCAGGCTGAGAAGGGTGCTGCGGGCCACGACGACCACTGAGGCGCCCACGATGATCTCCCGACTGATCCGCCGCTCGTTCGAAACGCCGCTCCCTGTAGCCCTGCTCGTCGCCGCGGGCGTCGTGATCGGCGCGGTCTGGATGCGGGAGCTGAGGCGAGATGTTTTTCCCGATCTCTCGGCGCCCGTCTTCAACGTCATCACCCAGAACGCGGCGATGGGCGCCGAGGAACTGGAGACCGCGATCGCGGTTCCTCTCGAGGTGGCGCTCGCCGGGTTGCCGGATGTCCGGCGCGTCAGGTCCAATTCGCAGCTCGGGGTGGCGCAGGTCACGATCGAGTTCGAACCTTCGGCCGACTATTACCGGTCGCGGCAGTTCGTGGCCGAGCGCGTGGCGCAGATCGCGGATGAGCTTCCCGCGGGAACGGAGCCGCCGCTCATTTCGAGCCTCACCGGACGACTGAACGAAATTTTCGAGTTCACGCTCGAAGCCGAGCCCGGGTCCGCGGATCTCATGACCCTTCGCGACCTCGTGGAGTTCGAGATCAACAATCGTCTGCTCGCCGTCCCGGGTGTCGCGACCGTCGAGCGCCTCGGCGGATACCTGCGGCAGTTCCAGGTGCAGCTCGATCCCGACCGGATGGCGGCGCGTCGCATCAGTCTCGATGAGGTGCTGCACGCGGTCGAGGAGTCGAACATGAACGCGTCGGGCGGCATCGTGACGCAGGGATCGATCGAATGGACGGTGCGGGCGCTCGGGCGAGCGCACTCCGTCGACGATTTGAGGCGGACGGTGGTGACGATGCGCGGAGACGTTCCCGTCTTCCTCGCCGATGTCGCCGACGTTCGTGAAGGGGCGGCGGTTCGTCGCGGTGTCGCGCACCGGCTCAAAGGCGAGGTGGTGAGCGCGCGCGTGATCAAGCAGTTCGGTTCCGACACGGTGCTTGTGGCGGCGGGCATCCGGGCCGCGGTTGCAGACATCCGGGGCACACTGCCCAAGGGCGTCCAGCTCCGCATCGTCTACGACCAGTCGCAGCTTGTGAACTCGGCCCTCGGCGGCGTCGGACGCGCGGTCATGCTCGGCGGCGTCTTCGTGGCCCTGGTGATTTTGCTGCTGCTCGGCGATGTGCGCGCCGCCCTCGTGGTCACCCTCACCATCCCCCTTTCGATTGCGCTCGCGGGCTTGCTTCTGAAGCCGCTCGGAGTCGGTCTCAACACGATGACCCTTGGCGGGCTCGCGATCGCCGTCGGGCTGTTGGTCGACGCCGCGATCATCATGGTGGAGAACATTCTCCACCGCCTCGAAGGTGCGACGACGAAGAGCGAGCGCCGCGAACGCGCGGTGAGCGCCGCGGTGGAAGTGGCGCGACCGATCGGCTTCGCGACCCTCATCGTGATCGTCGTGTTCCTCCCGCTGTTCGGAATGACCGGCATCGAAGGCCGGATGTATCAGCCTCTCGCCGCGGCGGTGATCGCCGCGATGGCGGCGGCCTTGATCCTGGCGCTCACCATCGTCCCCATCGTCTCGTCAGCCCTGCTTCGGCCGCACTCGCCGGGCGCTAATGAAGACGTGGCCCTCCTGCGCAAGGTCAAGCAGTGGTACGCCCCCGTGCTTGACCGGTGCCTGCGCCGGCCCGGCCTCGTGGCCCTCATCACCCTGGTCATCGCCGTGCCGATTCTGGCACTCGCGTTCCGGGTGGGCAGCGACTTCATGCCGCAGATGGACGAGGGCGCGTTCCTGCTCCAGACGGTGTTGCCGGCCGAAGCGGCGCTCGATGAGGTCGACCGCATGAATCACGGCGTTGAGGATGCCTTACGCGCGGTGCCTGAGGTCGAGGATGTTGTCCGCCGCACGGGCCGAGCCGAACGCACCGAGGACCCGATGCCGCACACCATCTCCGACATCCTCGTGGTGTTGAAGCCGGAGCGTTCGCGCAGTCTCGAGGACATCGAGAACGACATGCGCGAACGGGTCAAGAACCTGCCCGGCGTCGCGGTGCTCTTCACGACGCCCCTCGGCATGAGGATCGACGAGGGACTCGGCGGAACCCCCGCTGATCTGTCCATTCGCATCTTCGGCGCCGACCTCGAGCAACTCGCGGAGTTCGGAGAGAAGGCCGAAGGGCTGATCCGCGGGATCGACGGCCTCGCGGACGTTCGCGCGGAACAGCTCACCGGACTCCCGCAGCTGCAGATCGCGGTGAATCGAGAAGCGGCCGCGCGGGTGGGACTGGCGCCGGGTGACGTGATCCGCGCGGTGCGTGTGGGGCTCGTCGGCGAAGAGCAGTCACAGATATGGGTCGGGCAACGCCGATTCGATCTCGTGGTCCGACTGCGCGACGATCGGCGGGATTCCCTCGAGGCCATCCGTACCCTGCTCGTTGACGGTCACGATGGACGCAAGATTCCCTTGGGCCAGCTCGCGGAGATCACTCAGACGTTCGGCCCCGCGAGCATCAAAAGAGAGGCCGGCACCAGGCGCATAGCAGTCGAAGCCTCGGTGAGCGGGCGCGACCTTGGAAGTGCTGCGGCTGAGGTGCGACGAACGTTGGCGGAGAAGCTGGATCTCCCGCCCGGTTACTTCTTCGACCTCGGGGGCAAGGTCGAGAGCCAGGCGCGCGCGACCCAGGCGCTGACCCTCGCGATCGGCGCCGCTCTGTTCGGCGTGTTCGTTCTGCTTGTCATCGCCCTGGGGTCCGGCGTCGAGGCCGCCCTGATCCTCGGCACCGTCCCCATCGCATTCGTAGGTGGCGTTCTTGCGCTGCTGCTCGCGGGCGAGACGTGGAACGTGTCGTCTCTCGTCGGTCTGATCGGCCTCTTCGGAATCGCGGTCCAGAACAGCCTCGTGCTCGTCACGCAGATCCGCGGGCTCATGGGCGAAGGCCGGTCGCTGCCGCAGGCGGTCCGCGAAGCGAGTATCGGCCGCGTTCGGCCCAAGCTGATGACGGCGGGCACGGCGACTCTCGGCCTCCTGCCGCTGCTGGTTCTGCAACTGCACGGAACCGAGATCGAACGACCGCTGGCGGTGGTGATGATCGGCGGTCTGGTCACCTCGACACTCTTCACGCTGCTGGTACTGCCGGCGTTCTACCTGCGAGTTCATGAGTGGCTCGAACCGAAGTAGAGCTTTCCGAGCAGAGCCCCTGATTCACAGCTTCCCGGCGCTTCCGGCGAAGCGATCTCGCGAGCTTGGTACTCGTGGGCCGCGGGGCCGGAATCTGGGCCAACGCGCCTCGTGCGCGATGTGGTGGAGCTGCGGCCAAGGCACCTGGGCGTTCCCTTCGTCTCCGTGGACCGCATGGCGTCTATCTATGCGATGGAGCGAAGCTGCCGCTTCGCCAAGCTCTTAGAGGAGCCTCACGGTCCACTGCGCTCAGGGAACGGTGCCTTGGCCTCCGCACGCAGGGTTCAAGTGCCCTCCAAGTCTTCGATAGCGTCCGGCCCGCTCCTTCTTCGCCCCAAGGCCCATTTTTTAAAAACCGCCCGAAAGCTCAGAAAGCCCGCGCCCAGGGTACGAGGATCATGTCAGAACCCGCCTTCTGGCAGGCGCTTGGAGGGGCTGTGCAGTAGTTGCCCAGTTCGGCTCTACTTCGGAACGTTGGTGGAGTTCGCCACCTGAAGACCGTCATCCGGCCAGGGCTCGGGAGCCGGCCTTCCCGCGGCCCGCTTGATCTGGGACGCCATGCGTTGAAGTTGAAGGAAACGACAGTACTTTTCCTCCACGGGCAAGGCGGCGAGCCAGCTCCGCCTTCGAGCCTTGCTCGCGAAGACCTTCTGCGCGAGCTCGGCGACGGACGCCGCTCGTAGTGGGCTGCTGTCCGTGGTCACGGTGTCCGGGTCAATCTGTTCCATGAGTCAACCAGTTGATGGCGCAAGAGTATGTCGTTCAAGCGTTCCCTGTCGACCGCCTCATTCCCGGCCAGCATGGCCAGAGCAGGACGCAGAAGATATCGAGGTCGTAGGTGACCACGGGTTCATCATGGAAAAGCAGAGCCATGGCGCCACCGATGGCGTGGCGGCCGATCAGGCCCTCGCGTTCGAGGTCGTTGATTGTCTGAAGGGCCAGCTTCATGGGCGCGCGGCCTTCTCCATCGCCTTCGTGATCTCCACCGTGTGGACGCTGAGCGTGGTCACGCGGAGGAGCAGGTCGACCGCGAACCTCGCCCCGACGAAGGCTGTGGAGGTGGACATCTGCTAAATACTACGCGGCCAAGGGCGCCCCATGGCGAGGTCGCCCGCCCGCCACCCGCGATTCGCGAGGCTCGCTCGCCGGTTCTAGCGAATCGGACAGACTCGGCCGACGATCTGAGCGCGCCGCAGCTTGAAGACCTCCACCCAGATGTCGACGCTCGCGGGCCTTGCGTCCTTGCCCGCCTTGCTGCTCGGGTCGCTGGAGCGCAGATGGACGCGCGCCGTTTCGAAGAGATCGCGAAGCTGGGTGTCGGAGAGTTGGATCAGCAGGTCGGCCAGGAACTTCCGGCCTGCTTCCGAGATGGTCGGGTTGTTGAGGGTTCCCCTGAACGATTGGCTCAGTTGCGCAACGCACAACGCTTCGTCCTTCCATACCGGCTTGTCGATCCAGTCTGCGAGGCTCACGCTGTTTTTGTTCTTGTCGAGAATCAGGAAACCTGAGCGGCCGAACGTGAGGCCGAGGTCGCTGACCATCAGGACGGGACTGCGGCAGCCGGTGCTCCCGATTTCCTCTCCGGTCGGGCAGAGCAGCCGCTGGTTCGCCGCATTGCTGTCGGTGTGTTGGACGAAGGCTGCGAGCAGCCTGAGCGCGTCGCGTTGAGCGGCCGCGCCAGGAGGCGCATCGGGGCCGATGTCCTCAAGCTCCGCCCAGTCCCAGCCCGAGTCCGAGCTGGTTTCCATCGCGCGTCCCGGCAACTTCCGCTCGATCGCTGCCGGATCGAACTCAGTAACCCCGGGGCCCGGCTTCGCATCCTTCTGGGGATCCGGGGGGCAGCCAAGGCAGCGGACGCGCACGGGATACATCCGGTCGACGGGGAAGCCAAGGGCCCAGAAAAGCCGCGTGGCCAGGACCTCGCCGAACACTTCGGCATTCCGCGGACCGTACTTCACCTTGATCTCCTGTCCCGGGCTTGTCTCGCAGGCGAACTTCGGGGACTTTCCGCCAAGCTGCTTCTGGCTGTACGTGCAGGTCACCCATTCGTTGTACGCGAACGCGCCCGTGGCCTCGGGGCCAGTCTTGAAGTCCACGGCCGCTATGTCGGTTGGGGCCCACACACTGGCGCGCCTGATGGCTTCGCGTCGCTCCGCCGCCGTCAGGGCATCCGGCGACTGGAAAAGCTCGGCCCGCGCGACCACGCTCAGCCCCAGGCTGAGCACAAGGAGACCGACGCTGTAGTGGATGATCAAAGTTGGAC
>JANNJB010000502.1:0-3367 GCA_031405615.1 Vicinamibacteria bacterium
TCGTACGCCGGTGGCGACGGTCGGTGTCGTGTGGTCGCAGCGCAACACGGATTTCTTCGGCCGCGACGAGGCCGCGGAGCGCGTCGATGCGCCCTACACGGGCCCGGCTCCGCTCATTCCTCGCCCAGAGCCTCGGCTAGAAAACCGACTGAAATGGGACAAAAACGCACGGGTTTCTCAGCAGCGAGACCGATGTCTCGGCGGGACGCCAATTTCCGGGCACGCGCGGCGTGCCCCTACGATTCTCCAAGGACGCGGTTTACCAGCGGTGATAGGCGGGGTGACCCGGCTTCACCGCCACGAACGTGCCGCGGCAGGTTGAGGTGACGACGCCGTCTGATTCGATCGTCGACTCCACGGTCGCGCGGTCGTCGCTCGATTCCACGACCTTCGACTTGATGGCCAGAGGGCCTTTAGACGGTGTCGGCTTCCTCAGTTTTACGTGGAAGTCCGCGGTCACGGTGGGCGGAAGGTCGGCGGCTCCGGCTTTCCTCATGAGGTGATACGCCGCCGCCCAGTTGCTGTGGCAGTCGAAGAGGCAGCCGAGGATCCCGCCGTTCACCACACCGTCCCAGGCCTCGTGGTGCGGCTCCGGCATGAAGGTGGCGACCATGAGATCTCCGTCGGGGTAACTCTTGATCCGAAGGCCCTTCGTATTCGTGGGACCGCAACCGAAGCACTTTCCGTCGGGGCCGTAGATGTCTTGAAGCGCCTGCGTCATGGCGCGCGACCATAACACCACGCCGCGGTGTCGACCCTGGGCCGCCGCCGCGCCGCGCCAGGCGATCTATCGGCGGGGCCGCGCGGGCGGGGTCCAGCCGATGCCGTGGTTCGCTCTGAATGAGAGGACCCTCACGCAACGCTCACGCAACTCGCGCAGGGGATAGAAAGTCCCCCGCCACCTGATGCCGCCCTGCCCGATGGTGAGGAATACCGACCAGGCGATGACGCAGGGGAACAGGAAAGTGGTGAGGGGCATGGCGAGGGCTTCAAGACCCGAGCCGCCCGCGGTGCGTCGGGCCGCCGCCCCGACCATGACCGCGCGCAGGGCGAGAGTGAGTGCGCCCAGCAGCTTGAGACCTGGAGGCGATTCAAGAATGAAGGGGGCCCAGGGCAGGAGGTTCTGCGCGAAGAACAGGGGCAGGGCGCCAAGGGCGAGAGGCACGTTCCATTCAAACGCCGAGAAGGCGTTCTTCTCGAGGCCGCGAAGTGTCGCGAGGAAACCCTGCTGCCAGCGCACCCGGACGAGGCCATCAGAATCGAGGCAGCCCTGCGCGACGCCGGCGCGCCGGAGGAGCAGGCCGAGCTTCACATCGTCCGCGACTTCGAAGGCGAGGCGGTCATGGCCCTGGATCGCGTCATAGGCCGAGCGCCGCACCAGGCCGAAGGCGCCCACGCCGATGAAGGCGAAAGAGCGGGCCACGTGAAGGCGAGAGATGTCCACCGCGGTCGCGAAGTGCAGGACGAACGTGGCCACGAAGGAGCGTTCAAGAAAGCCCTCGGCCACGAAATGCGGCAGGGCCACGAAGTGACCTAGGCCGTGGGTCTGGGCGAAGGCCACCGACTTGCGCAGGGCGCCGGGATCGAAGATCACATCGCCATCGGTGAAGAGAAGCCACTCGCCGCGCGCCACCGCGGCCCCCTGTCTCACCGCGTGATTCTTGCCGAGCCAAGCCTCGGGCAGATCCCTCACGTGGACGACGGTGAGGCGCGGATCTTCCGCGGCGAGGCCATCGAGAATCGCCCCCGTCGCGTCCTCGGAGCGGTCGTCGATGGCCACGATCTCGAGGTTTGGATAGTCCTGGGCGAGAAGGGAGCGCGTAGCCTTCTCCACCTGTCCCCCTTCGTTCCGACTCGGTACGATCACGCTGAGCCGGGGCCACGACGCGGGCTCCGGCCCTTCCCACTCGCGCAGCGTCGGGAAACGACGCCGGAACCTCGCAAGTCGCAGGAAGACCTCGAGAGTGGCGAGGAGGACGAGAGTGAGGCCTGTCCCCCACAAGGCGACCGAGGTCAAGGCGTCGGCTGACTCGCGCGCCACTGCGCGTCCTGCATGGTCTGGAACAGCGTTCCGGTTTCGAAATCGTCGACCTCGATCACTTCGCGGGCGAGCCGGCGTGCGGTCGCGACCGCCACCGCCTCGTCGCTCGTCACCACCAGAGTCCGGAAGGCTTCGCTGATGTCCGAGTCGGGATGTTCGGCGAGCGTGTCCGCGTCGAATCCTCCGTCGCGTCGCGCCGCGGCGATCCGCTTCTCGATGGGGCCGGCGATCGTCACCGCCCGCAGGGCCTCATCGAGCTTCGTAAGGGGGTCGTGCGGCGAGCCGAGGGAGATGCCGGAGGTGAGGGTATCGCGGTAGGAACCCGGCTGAGAGCACACCTCGACGACGGCATCGAGATCCGCGTCGCGGGGACCGCGGGTCAGGGGATTGAACCGCGCCCACCACAGCGCCGGCCCGCGAAGCGGCAGCCCGAGGAGCGGCGCGTCGAACTCGCGCAGCAGGGCCAGGAACGCCTCGTCGATCCGGGCCAGACAGGATTCGACCGACACCCGAACCAGCGGATCCTTTTCGGTCCGCCCTTCGTGAAGCGCGCGCCGCACCGCGCAGATGCCTAGGAAGATCGACGACAGGATGTCGGCGAGGCGTCCACTCGCATGCCCCTTGCGTTTGAGCGCCGGACCGTTCACGAGCAGAGTCAGGTCGGCAAGGGCCGCGAAACGAAGGGCCGCCCACGAAAGTCGCCGCTTCTCGGAGGTGAAAGGTTCGCGCCAGGACGACGGCTCGACCAGGAAACCGCGTGTGACCTCCGCGAAGGCGAGACGCACCAGGGTCCACAGCGAGAACAGGATGTGCCGGCACACCGTCGAGATGGTTCCGACGAGGTTCCCAAGTTCAATCGCCTTCAAATGTTTGAGCGCGTACGGGTGACCGCGGAGAATGCCCTGCCCGAAAATGATCAGTGTCCGGGTCAGGATGTTGGCGCCTTCGACCGTGATCTGGATGGAGGAGCCTTCAAGCGCCATCAGAATCGGGTTCTTCGGTCCGCGGCACAAGGCGGCGCCTCCGAGGACGTCCATCGCATTCATCACCGTGCGCCGCGTCATCTCCGTCTGCTCGTACTTCGAAATCGCGGAGATCACGGACGGCCGCTGGCCCTCCATCACCGCCCCGGCCACGAAGATCCGCGCCGCGTCGCTCAAGTAGGCGCTCACGAGGATCGACGAGATCTTCTCCTTGATGCCTTCAAATCGGGAGATGGGCATGCCGAACTGACGCCGCACCTCGGCGTAGGCGGTCACCACGCGCGCCATTCGCTTGATCCCGCCCGCCGATTGCGCGGGCAGCGAGAGACCTCGGCCGGCGGAG
>JANNJB010000503.1:0-1761 GCA_031405615.1 Vicinamibacteria bacterium
CGCTTGGGCGTACGGTCGGGGGTGAGGAAGAAGTTCTTCACGAACTGCTGAGTGAGCGTGCTTCCACCCTGCAGGTTGCCGCCGGGCTTGAGGTTTCGCAGCGCGGCGCCCACGATCCGGAACGGATCGAACCCCGGGTGCTGGAAAAACCGGCGATCCTCGATCGCGAGAACCGCCTCGACGAGGTGCCGCGGAAGTTCGTCGTACTTCACGAAACGGCGTTTCTCCCGCTCGGCCCCTTCGAAGAGGTACGAGATCAGCGCGGGCTCGAGGGTCAGGACCTTCTGGTCCTTCCCGGCCGGGAAGGGGTTGATGGCCTTCACGATATCGCCCACGTTCTTCTTCGTGTCGAACACAACTTCCACCAGATCCGCGGCGGGCGGTTCGGGTCCCTCGCCGGGCCCTGGGGCCGGGGCGCCGGCGCGGGGTCGGACGAGGATGCTCTTCTCGGAAAGACGGAACTCGCCGGGACCGGGCTCCGGCAAGGCGGAGTCCTGATAAGCGAGGGCGTTCAGGATCGAGACCAATGCCTCGGGGTTCATCCGGTCATTGGTGCGGATCGAAACCGGCCGCGAATAAACGCGCGTGGGAACCCGGTTTCTCGCTTCCTCGAGCCGCCCGTCGACGAGCGTGCTGCTGCGGACGAAGACCCACAGGAAGAACGCGAAAAGGCCGGCGAGGGGAAGGGTGACCAGGATCAGCAGCAGCACCCCGGCCTTCAATCGGCGGTTCGAGTAGACTGGCCGCCCGGAATCCCCCTTGGATGTGCTCAAGTTCGCGAGTATAGCGACCCCCCGAGAAGAGGCCCGCTACGGGGCCTTCACACCCACAAACTCAAAACTGCTTCAGAGGAACACCCTTTGCGCCTTCTCCGCCGATTCGCCACCATCGTCTCGTTCGCGGTCCTCTCCTCGACCGCCGCCGCTCAGACCGGTCCCATGCTGACCCCGAGCGCGTTCATTCCTGCCCCCGGCCACCTGGGCCTCGATGTCTTCGGCCTCACCATCGGCAAAGAGCCGAACTACCTGAGCTTCGCCGAGAAGGGGGTCATGCAGCTTCGTACCCGCGTCGACGGCCCGGTGTTTCGCCTCAGCTACGTTCCGTCCGAGCGCGCGGAGTTCACCGCGGAGTTCAACGCCCAGACCTTCGCCATAAAGGACCCCCGCTACAACAAGACCATTTCCGACTTCGGTGATGCCACCCTGCGGGCGAAACTCGGTCTCAAGAAGGGCGAGGTGTCGGTGTCGCCCGCCGTGGCCTTCCAGTTCGAAGTGACTTTGCCGAACACGAGTTTCGGCAACGGCTACGGCCTCGAGGAGTCGGTCACCCTCCGAGCGCATGTGCGTGATGTAGACGCCGCCGAACGGCGCCACGACCTTCATCTGCTCGATGAGTTCTTCCGTGGACGCGTAATTCCCCGGCGGATAGATGAGTGCGCTGGCTACGCCGAACGCGCCGTCGCGCATGGCCGCGCGGACCACGGCGCGCATCGTGTCGAGCTCGGCTGGCGTCGGCGCGCCCTGCGCCATGTTCTTGGCGTACTGCCGCACGCCGCCGGCACCGATGAACGAACCGATGTTCACGGATGCCCGGCGCCGTTCCATGTAGTCGAGCCATTCGCCGAAGCCCTGCGGACCCACGAAGGTGCGCAGCACACCGGCGAGCGACGTGTCGCTGCCCTTCAGGTAGTCCGCGAACATGGCTGGCGAGATCTGACCGGGAGTGTCGCCCTCGCCCATGATCATCGTCGTGATGCCCTGC
>JANNJB010000504.1:0-2579 GCA_031405615.1 Vicinamibacteria bacterium
TCACCTCGTGAGAGCGGCTCTGAAGCCTTCGCGCCATCTCGAAGGCGAGCACGCCGCCAAGAGAATGCCCGAGAAGCAGGTAGGGTCCGCGGGGCTGAACGGACAGCAGCGCATCGACACCTTTGTCGGCGGCGGCAGCGATGGCCATTGGGGGTTTAAGGCCCACGAAGGAAAGGCCCAGAACCGGCCGCATCGAGTCGAGGGCGGGGAGGAGGGGCATGAACCACATCGGGTCGCCGGCGAGGCCGGGAAGACAGACGAGCGGGGGCAAGTCACCTTCGCGGCGCAGCCAGGTCGCCTCGACCTCCCCGGCGTTTCCGCGCGCGACGACGGGCGCGAGCAAAGCCACGGTCGGCGCATTCAGCAGGACCGCGGCCGAGAGGCGCACGACCAGCGCCTCGTCGATCTTCATCATCAGGGCGAACGCCTTGAGCGAGTCTCCCCCCCAGTCGAAGAAGTCGTCCTCGACCCCGAGGGCAGGCACGCCCAGCACGTCGCGAAAGTGGCCGAGGAGCGCAACTTCGAGAGGATCCCGCGGCGGCCGGCCGGAAAGCGTGGAAACGCCTGGGTCGGGGAGACTCTCGCGATCGACCTTCCCGGAAACCGTGAGCGGAATCGCAGGGATGCGAACGAAACGCATGGGGATGAGCGTCCGTGGCAGAGACAGGGAGAGGAAAGCGCGCAGCGTGGCCGCGGTAGCGCTAACCCCGCGATCAACGACGTAAGCCACCAGTCGGCTTCGGCCCGTGGCGTCGGGGTAAGTGCGGACGGCGGCATCGGCGACGGATTCATGGAGACGGAGGGCATCCTCAATCTCCTTCGGATCGACCCTGACGCCGTCGACGTTGAGCTGGAGATCCATCCGGCCGAGAACCTTCAAACGGCCCGCGGGCGAGAGACGTCCGCGGTCGCCGGTTCGATACCAGCGCATCGGGGGGGCGCCGTCCACCCCGGCTGCGTCGATGAACTTCGGATCCTCGCCCGGCTCGCCGCCTGAATATCCGGTCGCGAGCATGGGTGTTGCGACCCAGATCTCGCCTTCGGTCGACGGCTGCCCGTCCGGACCGGCCACGCGTAGAGTCACGCCTTCAAGGGGCGCGCTCCCGGATGCGCCGGCCTCAGACGCCATCGGTCCGGTCACATCCGCGGACGCGATCACGCCCGAAGTCTCGGTCGTTCCGTAGCCATCGACCAGACGCGTGCGCGGCAGGGTCGCGGCGAAACGCGAGGCCACCTCGGGAGGGAGAGCTTCACCGGCGCCACGAACCACACGCAGGGCAGGCAGGCGGGGGGCAAGATCCGGCTGGTCCAGCAGCCTTTCGATAAGCCTTGGAGCAAGAGGCGCGAAGGTGACTCCGAGCGCGGCCATGAGACTCACGAGACCCTCGGCCTGATCGCCGACCTCTTCGCTCGCGACGGCGATGGTGACGCCGCTTGCGAGAATCGTGAGAGCCACAGGCAGACCCACGAACGCCGGGCTGGTGCGGAGGAGGTACACATCGGCGGAAGTGAAATCGTAGGTTCGGTGTTCCACTCCGGAACGACGGACGAGGGCGGCATGGGACAGGCGGACTCCCTTGGCCTCTCCCGTAGAGCCCGAGGTGAAGGTCAGGCAGGCGTCATCGCGGCTATGCACGACGATGGCCGGTGGCGACGCGCCCGACGGCGGAGCGCCGACCAGAATCGTCTTGATGTGCTCCACACACTGCGGATGGGTTGAACCGGAGATCAACGCCCACTTCGCATGCGCCGCGTCGACGAGCTTGCGGTTCCGCGACGCCGGCAGGCGCAGATCGATGGGAAGGAAGACGGCCCCCGCGCGAAGGACGGCGAAACAACCGACCACGGTTTCGATGGATCGGGGCAGGGCCACCACCACGACCTCGCCCCGCCCGATCCCCTTCTCGATGAGGAGCGCAGCGAGGCGGCTCGACCGATTCCAAAGCTCACCGAACGTGACCCGGGACTCGGGAACGATCAGCGCGAGCCGGTCGGGATCCCTCCCGGCAACCGCCTCGAGGAGACCATGCAGGGTCTGGTCTTCGGCGAGCGCGGGGTCGATCATGGGCTTTGGGGAACGATAGCCGAGCGAGGAACCACCCGGCCCGGGATTCGAACCGGCAATCGGCCTACAATCCATGGCCATGAAGACTCGATTCCTGTTGGTCTCGCTCGTGGTTCTCCTGACGCCGAGCGCCGGTTCGGCGGCTCAGAAAAGCGTCCAGGCAAAAGCACCCGCTCCGAAGCCCTTCAGCGTGGTCGAGGCCACGATCCCGGAGATGCGTCTCGCCATGGAACAGAAGCGAACGACATCCCGCGAGATCGTGCTCCAGTACCTCACGCGCATCGCGACCTACGAAGACCGGCTGAACGCCACGATCACCGTGAACCCGAACGCGCTCAAGGAGGCGGAGGAACTCGACCGGGAACGAGCTGCCGGAAGGATCCGCGGAGCGCTCCACGGCATCCCCGTGGCCCTCAAGGACAACATCCACACCACGAACACCGGGGCTGTCGTGGGCGCCGCCAACGTGATCGACGAGTACGTGATCGACCCGCAGGCACCACGAAAGTCCGAC
>JANNJB010000505.1:0-1823 GCA_031405615.1 Vicinamibacteria bacterium
CGCGAGTTGATGAAGAAGGCGGGGGAGATCGGCCTGCTCGCCATCGAAGTGCCCGAGGAGTACGGCGGCCTGGCGCTTGGAAAGGTCACAGGCGCCCTCGCCTCCGAGATCTCCGCGACGGAGGGAAGCTGGGCGGTAACGTTCATGGGCCACACCGGCATCGGCTCACTGCCCATCACCTACTTCGGCACCGACGAGCAGAAAGCGAAGTACCTGCCGAAGTTCGGCACCGGCGAATGGATCAGTTCCTACTCGCTTTCGGAGGCCTCGTCCGCATCCGACGCGCTGAACGCGAAGGCGCGCGCGGTGCTCTCGCCCGACGGGAAGAGCTGGGTCCTGAACGGCGAGAAGATGTGGCTCACCAACGGCGGTTTCGCCGACGTCTACATCACGTTCGCGAAAGTCGATGGCGAGCACTTCACCGCGTTCATCATCGACAAGGGCTCGCCGGGGGTCTCGCTTGGCCCCGAGGAGCGCAAGCTCGGCATCAAGGGCAGCTCGACCCGGCCCCTGATTCTTCAGGACGCGGTTATTCCCAAAGAGAATCTTCTCGGGGAGATCGGCAAGGGCCACAAGATCGCTTTCAATATCCTCAACGTCGGCCGCTTCAAGCTCGGCGCCGGAACCGTGGGCGGCTCCAAGGTCGCGCTCAAGGCGGCCTGCGACTATGCGAAGGAGCGGAGTGCGTTCGGGAAGAAGATCGCCGACTTCGGTCTGATTCAGTCGAAGATCGGCGAAGCGGTGGCCCGGATATTCGCGGCCGAGTCGATGGTCTATCGCACCGCGGGCATGATCGACGCGAATCTCGAGGGTGCTCACGACAATGCGACGGCCCTGAAGCGCATCGAGGAGTACGACGCCGAGTGTTCGATGGTGAAGGTGTTCTGCTCGGAAGTCCTCGACCATGTGGTCGACGAGGCGGTCCAGATCCTCGGCGGTGCTGGATACGTCGAGGATTATCCGGTTGAGCGCTACTACCGCGACGCGCGGATCAACCGGATCTTCGAGGGCACGAATGAAATCAACCGTCTCCTCGTGCCGGGTCGGATCATCAAGCGCGCGCTTACCGGCGCGTTGCCGATCTTCGATGCGGCCATGGCGCTGATGGACGAAGCGGCCCCTGCGGGCCGGCCCTCGGCCGGGGATTCGGGCTTCCTGGCCGCCGAAACGCGTCTCGTGAAGGGCGCCAAGAAGGTCTCCTTGATGCTGCTCGGCCTCGCCGCCCAGAAGTTCCAGGCGAAGCTTCAGGATCAGCAGGAGGTGATGGGCTTCTGCGCCGACGTGGTGATGGAAGCGTACGCGCTCGAGAGCGCTCTGCTTCGTACGCAGAAGAAGGCTGAACGCGACGGCGAAGCGGCGGCCGCGCCCTTCGTGGCGGCTCTGCAGGTCTTCGCGGAGGGGGCGGTGAGCCGGATCGAAGCGGCGGCCCGTCAGGCCCTGCCGACCATCGAAACCGGCGACATGCTCGAGACCTGCATGGAAGGCGTCGCTCGCTTCACCGACCGCGTGCCGGTCGCCACCATCCCGCTCCGCCGCTCCCTCGCCGTCCTCACCCTGGACAAAGACACTTACCCGATCGGGTAGCTAGGCGTCGCACGACCGAGGATCGCTTCGCCGGCCGCCTTCCGACTGCCGGCTCGCGATGACGGAGGCGGGAGGTTCGGCTGCCCCTTTCGTCATCGCGAACGACCGTCGTTTCGCTTGCCCCAGCGTCATCGCGAACGACCCGTCGTTTCGCTTGGAGTGAAGCGATCCTCATCCGCGGGGGAATGCGTCGAGGGACCGAGGCCGAGGATCGCTTCGCCAGACGCTTCCCGACTGCC
>JANNJB010000506.1:0-4978 GCA_031405615.1 Vicinamibacteria bacterium
TCGGCCTGCTCGCGCTCGGCGCTTGCGCAACCATGGCACCGGATGAGCAGCCATCGCCCGAAGGAAAAACTGCCGAGGGCTGGTTCGAAGCCGGCGAGTTCGCCCAGGCGGCGGAGGCTTTTCTCGAACTGGCCGATGATCGGCGGCGTACGCGCGATCATTATCGCCTGCGCGCGGCAGAAAGTTGGCGTGAGGAAGGCAATCTGCCGGCAGCGCGGCGCCTTACCGGAGAGATCAGGCGCAAGAAGCTCGGGCCGGAGGACAATCTGCGTTTCGACCTGCTGCTGGCCGAATTCGCGATGGCCGATGGCGACCACGGCCGCACGCTGAATCTGCTCACCTTGCCAGACGCATCGCTGCCGCCTGATCTGCGCTTGCGCGTGCTTGAACTGCGCGCGCGCGCCTTGGCAGCGAGCGGCGATGCCTTGGGCAGTGCTCGGCAACGCATGCGCATCAATGCCCTGCTGCCGGCAGCGGAACGCGGCGACAACGAAACTGAAATCCTGGTGGCCTTGGCTCGCATGGAACCGCAGGTCTTGCAGCGCGAAATCGCCAAGCTGGCGGGCAACGATCCACTGCGGCCGTATGCCGAGCTGACCTTGCGCCGCGCCGGCCTCGCCGCGCCGCAGGTGTTGCCCCTGGCGAGCCGTCCGGTCGGAACCCTGTCGCCCTTGCCAGCGGGCGAAACCGAACAAGGCGGCTGGCGCCGCGAAGGCTATCAGCCGCCGCCGGTGGTGGCCTTGCTGCTACCTGCCGAAGGTCCGCTGAAAGCCGCCGCGCAATCCTTGCGTGATGGCTTCTTCGCCGCCTATTTCGCCGACGATGGAAAACGACCAGAGGTGCGCGTTTATGACACCGGCGCGACACCTGAGACCGCCATGGCTGCCTATCTGCAAGCGGTCGCCGAAGGCGCCAGCCGGGTGGTCGGGCCGTTGGCACGCGAAGATGTTGGCGCATTGTTCGAAGCCCACGATCTGCGCGTGCCGGTGCTGGCCTTGAACCATGCCGACACCGGCGCGCCGCCGCCCAGTGGCAGTCAACAGTTTGGATTGCTGCCCGACGATGAAGCGGTGCTGGCGGCGGAGCACATGTATGCACGCGGTTACACGCGAGTCGCCATCGTCGCGGCCACCGAGGATTTCGCCGAACGCGCGGCCTTGGCGTTTCGCGCGCAGTTCGAACAAGCCGGCGGCACCATTGTCGGCGAGGCCCGTGTGGCGGCCAATGGTGTGGATTTTTCCGCGGCCATCGCCGGAGCGCTGGGCGGAACGGCGAGCGTCAACGATGGCACCTTGGCTTTGTTCGTGGCGGTACGCGCACAACAGGCACGCTTGCTGATGCCGCAGATCAAGATTGCCGGTGACGGGACGATACCCGTATTCGCCACCTCGCACGTGTATAGCGGGGTCCGCAATGCCGGTCTGGATCGTGATCTCGACGGTATCGAATTCTGCGACCTGCCTTGGCTGTTCGACGCGGCGCCAGGCCTGCCGAGTCGCGAGGAACTAGGCAGCAGCCTGCCTTCGGCTGCCGGAGCCGGCGCGCGACTGTTCGCGTTTGGAATGGATGCGTATCGCCTGTTGCCGTATCTCGATTGGCTGCAGTCGAACCGCGATGCCTATCTGCCGGGAGCCACCGGTCAGTTGGCCCTGGACGACTTCGGCCGCGTCCGTCGACTCTTGGTCTGGGCGACTTTCAGCAATGGCGTGGCCCGCTTGACCGGCGGCAACTCGGGCAGATAGCGGCCCATGCGCGCCAGTGGAGCGGCTTGGGAGGCGCTGGCACGCACGCATCTGGAGCGCGCCGGTCTGGTCACCCTGGCCTGCAATTACACTTGCCGCTACGGTGAACTCGACCTGGTCATGCGCGAGCGCGACACCATCGTCTTTGTGGAAGTGCGCTACCGAGCCGGCGGCGGATTTGGCGACGGCCTGGATTCGATCTCGGCACGCAAATGCCTGCGCCTGCAACGCGCAGCAGCGAGCTTCCTGCAGTCGCATGCAGCGCTGGCCGCGGCGCCCTGCCGATTCGATGTTCTGGCGCTAAGCGGTGCCGGAAAGCGCGGGCGCCGGTCTTACCGATGAGCTGGACGGAGACACCGGGCAGCACGCCGCCTTGCTCGTCCTTGACCACGCCCGCGACGACGCCGGCAAGGCTCTGGGCGGAAACCGAGGTGGGAAGCGCTATCGCGAGAGCGATGAGCGCCACGACGAATCTGAGTATCTTCATGGGTGGTACCTTCCTAGCGGATGGGCGACTTGACCGGCTTGCGGTCGTGGCTGGTGGAGTAGACGGTGAGGCCGACGCCCACGATCAGGAAGCCGAGGGCCAGCTTGCCGGCGGTCGTCTTGAAGAACGAGCTGTCCGTGCGAGGGTTTCCCGTGGCCGCGCCGGCTCCGGTCTGCGCACGCACGGCGGAGCGGCTTCCCGCTTCCTGGGCCGCGGTCCAAAGGGTGGGCCCGGGGGCTGGTTCAGCAGCGACCGCCGTGCTTGCCATGAAACTCAGGGCAAGGACCGACGCGACGCCGCGCATCTTCGATATCCGCATACGTGAGACCTCCTGTTGGATTGCAATCATTTTGATTTTTGAAAGACGCGAGATGTGGGGCGTCCACCCGATTGTTTGCGATTAGAGCCCCCGCAGAGCCGCACGTCAAGTGTTCGTATGTAAAAGTCCGCGTTCAAGACGTTGATCGTCTGATGCCAACGTTGACGCGCGGGAAGCCAAGCGGCTAGCGTCGGCGGTCGAATGAGTCGAAAACGAACCCTCTGGATCGCCGCGCTCGTGGCGATCATCGCCTTCTTCCTGGCCTACCGGATCGCACGCCCCGGCGCGCCTTCGTCCGCGGAGGCCGCACGCGCGCTCATCGCCTCGCGCGCCTCCGCGACGCCTCCAAACGTCCTGGTGGTGACTCTCGACACGACGCGGGCCGACCGCCTGGGCCCCTACGGCTACGCGCGCGGGGTCACTCCCAATCTCGATCGCATGGCCGAGAACGCGGTGGTGTTCGAAAACGCCATCGCCTCGGTCCCTCTCACCTTTCCTTCCCATACGACGATTTTTACGGGCCAGTACCCGACGCGGCACGGCATCCGCGACAACGGCGGCTTCTTCCTCGACGCCAAGGCGCTCACCATGGCCGAGATCCTCAAGGAGAAGGGCTACGCCACCGGCGCTTTCATCGGCGCCTGGGTTCTCGAGTCGCGCTGGGGCCTGGCTCAGGGCTTCGACCGATATTCGGACGACTTCGACCTCTCGAAGTACAAGGTGATCTCCCTCGGCACGGTCCAGAAGACCGCGGAGCAGGTGATCAACGACTCCATCAGTTGGCTCGATACCGTGAAGGCCGGGAAGTTCTTCGGCTGGGTCCATCTCTACGATCCGCACACCCCCTACGAGCCGATCGAGCCCTACGCTTCGCAGTATCCGAACCAACCCTACGTCGCGGAGATCGCGTACACCGATGCGCAACTTGGGCGGCTCTTCGACTGGATGGCGACCCACGGCCTCGACAAGAACACGATCGTGATTGTCACTGCCGATCACGGTGAGAGTCTCGGCGACCACGGAGAGGCGACCCACGCCTACTTCATCTACGACTCCGCGATGCATGTGCCCCTCATCATCAAGACGCCCTGGAACGACAAAGGCCGCGTCGCCTCGATGGTGTCGCACGCGGACGTCCTCCCCACCCTCCTCGATCTGCTCGGCCTGCCCGCCTCACCGGAGCCGGTAGACGGGAAGTCGTTCGCCCTCGGCATCGTGAACCCTTCCGCGAACGTGGGGGGCAGCGCCTATTCCGAAACGTACTTCCCGCGTTATCACTTCGGCTGGCAGCACCTCCGGTCGCTGCGCACGAACGAATACACGTACATCGACGCGCCGGAGCCGGAGTTGTACGACCGCAAGAGCGACCCGCGAGAACTCAACAACATCTTCAAGGCGTTCTCCGCGCGAGCGGAAGACCTTCGATTGAAGATCGAGGAACTGGCCCGAGCGGACCAGGGGAAGACGCCGGAGCGGCAGGCTCTCGACCCCGACACCCTTCAAAGACTCGCGGCCCTTGGCTATGTCGGCAACGTGATTGACGTGGACCCCGATGCGGTGCTCCCCGACCCAAAGCTGAAGCTGCCGCTCTTTCAAAAGATGAACCGGGCCAAAGACCTCGCACAGGACGACAACGTGGAGGGCGCAGCGGCCCTGCTCAGGCTGGTGGTGACCGAAGACCCGAACATCATGGACGCGCACTTGACGCTTGGAAACTGGCTGGTGCGGCTCAAGCGGCCCGACGAAGCCATCGAGTCATTTCGCCGCGCTCTCTCCCTCAAGCCCGACGACGACATCGCTCTTGGCAACCTCGCGCGGCTGTTCCTTTCGCGCGGGCGCAAGAACGACGCGCTCGACGCGGTGCGCGTTTTCGAAACCGCTCTTTCCCGCAACCCGAAGAACCCTCAGGCCTGGTTCCAGCTCGCGATCCTCGCGATGGACATGGGCGACGCGGCCCGGGCGAAGCACTCGTTCGTACGCGCCGCGGAGGAGAACCCGAAGATGGGAGCCGCGTGGATCGGCCAGGGCGCCCTCGCGTTTGGCGCCTCACGGCTTCCCGAAGCCGAACAGATGATCCGCAAGGGCCTTGAACTCGAGCCCGAGGTGCGCGGGGGTCGCTTCAACCTCGCGCGCGTCCTCGAAGCCCGCGGCCGATTGGCCGAAGCCGAGAGCCTCTACCGCGCGGAGATCTACTCCTTCGGCGATCACGGAAAGGCCCGCTTCAACCTCGCGCAGCTCGAACGCCAGCGCGGGAACGTCCCGGGCTATCTCACCGAACTCCGACTCTCCACCGAAAAGGCGCCCGACTTCGGCCCCGCATATTTCTTCCTCGCCCGCGAGGAGATGAACGCCGGCCGCCTCGCCGTAGCCCGGGACCTCGCCGAACGCGGGCTCAAGGTCGACAGTGTCTCCGAGGTGGCGCCGCTGGGC
>JANNJB010000507.1:0-3724 GCA_031405615.1 Vicinamibacteria bacterium
CGATGCCCAGAAGCAGCCCAAGTGTAGGCGCTATGTCCTCGGGTGCGGTCTCCGCGGCGTAAATCCCCGGCCTGACCCTCGCGCCGATGAACACCACGGGCACGTGGCGATCGTACTCGTACGACGAACCGTGGCCGGTGCCCCCGGGACTGCTGGTGAGGTAGAGATACTCCTTGAGGCGCGCGATCACGTGGGGGCTGCGCGAGGCGAAGTAGGAACGCTTGACGGCGTCGAAGTACGGATCGACCGACGAAGGCGGGGGGTCACCGGCGAACGAAGACGCCGTGTAGACCTTCGCCACCGTCCCCGAGGCGAGAAGTGCGTCGGCCAGCGTCCGCTCCACATCTTCACGACGCACCCGCTCCCGTCGGAGCGCATCGAGATTCAGGTAGAAATCCGGAGCCGTGTAGGAAGCGACCAGGTCCTTCTTCCCCGGGAAACGCCTCTCGAGCGCCGCCATCGCGGCGGCCTGAAGGTCGGCGGGGTTCACCCGGCCCGCCTTGACGCCCTGCTTCTGAAGGGTCTCGGCGAGCGGCATCACCGAATGGTCGGAGGTCAGGACAAGAAGGAAACGATCGGCCCCCACCCGCGAACGCAGCGCTTCGAAAAGCCGCCCCAGCAGGAGGTCCAGCCGCAGCAACTGATCCATGATCTCGTGCGAGTCGGGACCGAAGGCATGGCCGATGTAGTCGGTCGCCGAAAAGCCGATGGCCAGGATATCGGTGACGTCGTCCGTCCCGAGACCGTGCCCGGAGGTCGCGGCAAGAGCGGCGGCGAGCGTGACTTCATCCGCGAAGGGAGTTCGGCGGAACCGATCGTAGAAGGCCTGGGTTCCCGGGGCGGCGGCGATGGCATGCGGAAAGACCGTGTCCTTGAGATCGGCCTCGGTCGCCACGTGATCCTCACCCGCGTATCTCCGGTAGAGCGACTCGCCGCCAATAAGCTTCGTCCAGGGTTTCGCCCCATACGCATCCGGCAGCCTCCGTCCATTGAACGCGTCGAGCCAGGCGGGCGCGGATTTCGTGTAGTAGCTGCTGGTGATGAAACGGCCTTCCGCGGACTCGAACCAGTAGGCCCCGTCCGCCCTCGGTCCGGCCATCAGGACGGCCGCGCGGTCCTTGAGCGCCACGCCCACCACCTTGGCGGAGGGATCTGCTTTCTTCAGCATGTCTCCGAGGGTGAAGCCGATGAAGTTCGCGGGCGAGGCGCCCCGGCCGCTTCCGCCCACCGGCACGACCGTGGGATCGTCCACCACATTGACCACGCGTCCCAGGGCGGCGTCGTACCAGGCGTTGGCGACGATGCCGGAGTGATGCGCGTTTCGCCCAGAGGCAATCACGGAGTGGCCGGGCCCGGTCTCGCAGTTGGCGTGACGGTACCGCGCGTTCGTGAAAATCGCGCCGCGGTCGTTCAACTCCTTGAGACCAGCCCTGTACAGCGAGCCGAAGCGTGTGAGGTAGTCCGCCCGCATCTGGTCAACGGACACGACCACAACGAGACGCGGCTTTGGGCCCGAAGGCGACGATGTCGGCGCGAACTGCGCCCCCGCAAGGGCGGCGTTGGCGAGACAGAAACCGAGCGCCGCCTTCTTCATTGGAGATCGGACTGCGGCGCGCCGCCCCACGGGTGGACGACGCGCCTGTCCAAGGCGCTCTAGAACGTCAGGCGGACCGAGACCTGCATGAGTCGCGGATCGCCACCGAGGGAGCTGATGACGCCCAGGGTCGCCGGACTCGAGACGTTCCGGTCGGGCAGACCGAGGTTCACCCGGTCGAGGGCGTTGAAGACATCCCAGCGAAGGGACGCCGCAAAGCGAGATGACAGATTGAACTTGCGCTGCAAGCTGAAGTCGAGGCTCTTGTACTGGGGTCCGCGCATGCCGTTGCGCTTCACGTTCCCGAAAGTGCCGGTCGTGACCGCCTGGAAGGCGGCGCCGTTGAACCACGAATCCACGGTTTCCGCACCCGCCGGATCGCCCACCTGGTTCGGCAGGCCGGTCATGGCGGTGCCCACGTTGTTGCCGCTCTGGGTGACCATGAAGGGCCGGCCGCTGCGCGCGGTGAAGATGCCGGAGATGGTCCAGCCTCCAAACACCGAGGCCGCGACGCCTTCGTTCGCGTACTTCTTGCCCTTGCCGAAGGGAAGTTCGGCGACGAAGTTGAGAGCGAGGCGGTGACGCACGTCGTAGTCGCTGGGGCCGTACCAGGCCGCGATGTCACGCGAGTTCTGCGGGAATGAGGCGGAGCCCTGGGTGGAAAGATGCTCGGAGGTATTGTCCTTGGAGTCCGAGAGGGTGTACGCGATGCCGAAGCCGTAGCCCTTCGAGAAACGCTTCTCGAGGCCCATGTCGACGCCCTTGTATTCGGACTCGCCGTCCTGGCTGCGCCACTCGATGAAACCGAAGTTCGGGTAGGGCAGGGCGCCGAGGGCGTTGTTGCCCGCCGCGTTAGGAAGCGGCTGGTTGAGGTTCACGAGGCGGCCGAGGTTGGTGCCCTTCGTGTAAACGCCGTCGACGGTGAGAACGATTCCCTCCATCAATTCGCGCTGGAAGCCGACGCTCGCCTGCTGGACCGTGGTCTTCGGAGCTTCATTCGAAACCGCGCGGAGACGGTTCGTACGGAGCTGGCCGGCGGCCGGATCGAGGTTCGGCTGCACGAGGAAACTTCCGGGGATGCCCTGGCGAAGCAGGAACACGGGCGAACCGGATGTCCGCGTGATCGTCGAGTTGTTCAGACCCGGGAGGTTCAGAGCCAACTGGTCCTCGGAGCCGATGCGGTCGAACAGGTTGTAGAAGATGCCCCAGCCGCCGCGCAGGACCGTCTTCTCGTTCAGGGTGTAGACGATGCCCACGCGGGGAGCGAAGTTGTTCTTGTCCGACTTCACGAGGCCACGCTCTTCAAGCGACCCGTCCTTCGCGAAGACGAGGCTCCCCGAACCCGCGGGATTGAAGTTCGTCTGGGCGTTGGTCGCCTCGAGCGCCGGGGTGATGAAGTCGTAGCGCAGGCCGAGGTTCAGAGCGAGCTTCGAGTTCACCTTCCAGTCGTCCTGGAGGTAGAACATCGAGGCCCAGTGCCGCTGGTCGGCCACGAAGACGTTCGAGAGCTGGAAGTCGGCCACGTAGCCGAGCAGGTAGTCGCCCATCGAGTTTCCGGTAAAGCTGTTGCGGAAGCGCATAGCACCACGGCCCGCGGGCACGTCGTAGTACTCATTCTTCATCGGGGCGATGATGTTGATGCCGCCCTTCAAGGCATGATTCCCGCGCAGCCACGAGAGGCTTTCGATGAACTCGAACTGCTGGGTGTGCTGGAACTTCGGCAGGAAGTCGGGCGAGCCGAGGCGGCCAAGGCCGGCGCCGCCGAAGTAACCGTCGATGGTGATGCCGGGGAAACCGCCGGCAACCACGGGATTCGTGATCATGCCCGGGATCCTCGCCGCCGCCGGGGGCTCGAGGCCAAAGGCCTGGTGCACCGCGTCCGAATCGGCCTTCGACCAGGAGAAGCGGAACTCGTTCACCATGCTGGGCGAGAGGATGTGGGTCCAGCCCATGACGAGAGCGTTGGTCTTGATCTTCTGATCGCCGAAGCCGGAGGTGCCGGTGCCGTCGATCACGCCGCCGAAAGCGCCGGGAATCTGGCGGGTCCGGTCGGAGTAGATGTAGCGCGCGAAGACCGAGTTGTTCTGGTTGAGCTTGTAGTCGAGCCGGCCGAGGAGACGGTCGGAGTTG
>JANNJB010000508.1:0-1790 GCA_031405615.1 Vicinamibacteria bacterium
GGATCATGACCTCGGGACGAACCTTGATGCCCTTCCGGGCCACCTGAAGGGCGGCCTCGAAGATCGCCCGCGCCTGCATCCGCGTGATTTCGGGGTAGGTGATGCCAAGACGGCAGCCGCGATGACCGAGCATCGGGTTGAACTCGTGGAGTCCTTCGATCTCGTGGAGCATCTTCTCGGCACGGGCGAGTTCGGCCTTGCTGCCCTTCCTGGCCGCCACCTGCACCATCAGATCCTCGCGCTTGGGGAGGAACTCGTGGAGCGGCGGGTCGAGGGTGCGGATGGTGACGGGGTAACCCTTCATCTCCTTGAAGAGGCCGGCGAAGTCGCTCTTCTGCATGGGCATCAGCTTCTTGAGCGCGCCCTGGTACTGCTTGATGGCCGGACCGTACGACTTCTTCGCCGCATCGAGTTCGGCCTTGACCACCTTCTTCTGGGCGGAGTTGGCGTCCGCGAGTTTCTTCTCGAGGCCGCGCAGAACCGCCATTCCCTTCTCGCCCTTCGCCGCCGCGAGGATCATCGCGACCACGTGGGGGAGACGGTCGCTCGCGAAGAACATGTGCTCGGTGCGGCAAAGTCCAATGCCCTGCGCGCCGAACGCGAACGCGGTCTTGGCGTCCTTGGGGATGTCCGCGTTGGCCCGGATGCCGAGCCGCTTCACGTCGTCGGTCCACGAAAGCAGCTTCGCGAACTTCTGATAGATCGGCGACTTCTCGGCCTTGAGCGTGCCGTTCACGACCTGCAGCACCTCGGACGGCGATGTCGCCAGGGCCTGGAGGATGACCTCGCCCGTGGAGCCGTCGATGGAGATCACTTCCCCTTCGCGGACCACGCGACCTTCGACCGTCATCGTCTTGAGCCTGGCGTTGATCGACAACGCCGAACAGCCGACGACCGAGGGCTTGCCCATCTGACGGCCGACCACGGCCGCGTGTGACGTCATGCCGCCGGTCGCGGTGAGGATGCCCTGCGCGACGTGCATACCGTGGATGTCGTCGGGAACGGTTTCCATGCGGACGAGAACCACGCGCTTACCCTTGTCCGCCCAGGCCACGGCGTCATCAGCCGTGAAGACCACGGCGCCGGTCGCCGCACCCGGTGAGGCGGGAAGGCCTTTGGCCGCGACCTTGGCCTTGGCTCGTTCCTTCGGCTCGAAGATCGGGTGCAGGAGCTGATCGAGCGACTGGGGTTCGACCTTGAGGAGCGCTTCCTGTTTCGTCAGGATCCCCTCTTCGACCAGATCGACCGCGATCACGACCGACGCGAGGCCGGTTCGCTTGCCGTTTCGCGTCTGGAGCATGAAAAGTTTGTTCTCTTCGATCGTGAACTCGAAGTCCTGAATGTCCTTGTAGTGGCGTTCGAGGCGCGTGGTGATCTCGCGAAGCTGCTTGTACGCCGCGGGCATGAGCTGCTGAAGGTCGGCGATGGGGTGAGGCGTGCGGATGCCGGCCACCACGTCTTCGCCCTGCGCGTTTTGAAGGAACTCCCCGTAGAACTCTCGAGCGCCCGTCGAAGGATTCCGGGTGAAGCCGACGCCGGTGGCCGAGCTGTCGCCCTTGTTGCCGAAGACCATGCACTGCACGTTCACGGCGGCCGTCACGCTCGAGGCTGATCTCAAAGCCATTTTGAATGAAATAGGTTTGTAGATGAAATACATTGTCATCTTTCCCGACGGGATGTACGTTTACGGATCGGGGTGGACAAACAACCGCGCACTTCGGAGCTGGACGCCAGCTTCTGCGTCATGTCGCGTGCGACGTCGGTGATGAACAGGTTCATCAAGTCGCCCG
>JANNJB010000509.1:0-1610 GCA_031405615.1 Vicinamibacteria bacterium
CTCACCCGAACGTGTGCCGCGTCCATGACCTCGGCGAAGTCGACGGAACACCCTTCTTGTCGATGGAGTATGTCGATGGCGATTCGCTGGCCTCGCTGCTGCGCAGGGCCGGCCGGATGTCGGGAGAACGCGCGAGTGAAGTGGCCCGACAGATCTGCGCAGGTCTCGCCGCCGCGCACAACAAGGGCGTGCTGCACCGGGATCTCAAGCCGGACAACGTGATCATCGACGGGCGCGGCAAGGTTCGGCTCGCCGACTTCGGCCTCGCCGCGTGGTGCGGGGGCGTCGAAAAGGGCGACGTTCGTTCGGGCACGCCCGCCTACATGTCGCCCGAACAGATCGAAGGCCGCGAAGTCACGACCGCGAGCGACATCTACTCGCTCGGCCTCGTGCTCTACGAGATATTCACCGGCAAACGCGCGTTCGAGGGAAAGAGCGCGGCGGAGTATTCGAAGGCTCATCGCGAGGAGGCCCCGAGCCGGCCCTCCGCTCACGTCACCGACCTCAGTCCGGCGGTCGAGGAGATCGTCCTCCAGTGTCTCGAGAAAGACCCCGCGAACCGGCCGCCCTCGGCTCTGGCCGTGGCCGCCGCCTTGCCCGGCGGGGATGCCCTCGCGCAGGCGCTCGCCGCGGGCGAAGTTCCCTCGGCGGCGCTCCTGGCCACCGCGAAGGGGCACGATCATGTGGCGCCGAGACTTGCGTTTGGAACAATCGGCCTGCTCGCCCTCGCCTTCTTCGTCACGCCGCGCGCCGCGATCGAGAACCGTTTTCTGCGCGGGGTGCCGATGGAGAAGCCTCCGGCGGTCCTCGAGTTCGACGCCAAGGCCCACCTCAAGTCTTTCGGCTACGCCGCCGGCGCCGACTCGGCGAGCGGCTACGACGTCGATGACGATTACATCGTGCGACCCATCGAAGAGCTGTCGAAGGAGCGAGACCACGTTCGCGCGGGGTGGCCCGTCGTCCTCCGGTTCTGGTACCGGGAGAGCCCGAGGGGTCTCGAGCCGCTCTCACCTTCCGGCCGCATCAGCATGGGGAATCCCCCGCTGACCCTGGGCGGGATGACCCGGGTCTTGGTGGACACGCGGGGACGGTTGGTCGGGTTCGACGCCACACCGCCGAGCACGGAGGACCCGGCCGAACCGAAGCCCGCCCCCTGGGACGCGCTTTTCACGGCCGCCGGCCTCGAACGCTCGCGCTTCACCGAGGTGGCGCCCTCGTGGAATCCGCCGGTCCACTCGGACGCCCGCGCGGCCTGGAAGGGCTCGTCCGCAGAGTGGCCGGAGTTGTCGGTTCGAATCGAGGCCGCGAGCTATCGCGGCCAGCCCGTCTATTTCAGAAGCGTGTATCCGTGGACAAACGCCGAACGTGCCGGGATCCAGCTCTCGAGCCGCGGGCAGCGAATCGCCAACGGCATCTACTTCTCGCTCTTCGTGGGCACACTCATCATCGCCGGGTACTTCGCCTGGCGAAACCTCCGGGCGGGACAGGGCGATCAGCGCGGCGGCATCCGCCTCGCCCTCGCGGTCATGGCCGCCGACCTTGGCTCGTGGTTTCTGCAGGCGCACGTCCTGTCGGATCCAATCAGCCAGATCGTGTTCGTGCTGAGAGCG
>JANNJB010000510.1:0-3982 GCA_031405615.1 Vicinamibacteria bacterium
TGCGGCGCGTCGGGAAAGCAAGCCCGCGGGCCTTCTCGATATCGCGCCTACGATTCTCGATTTTCTCAAGGCCAACGGCCCGCCCACGATGCAGGGCGTCTCCTTGCTGAGGCCGCTCGCGGAGGCGCGGGAGATGTACGGCGAGACCGATCAGACCCTCGACGGCACGCGCCTGTCGTTCCTGCGAGGCGGCGCTTCGTCGTGGAAGGCGATCCTCCGCCTCGATCCCCTGAAGCAGCGGGTGAGGGCGTCTGAGTGGTACGACCTGGCGACCGATCCCATGGAGAAGATGAATCGTCCGCCTGCCGAGTCGCTGCGCGCGTCGATCGAAGGGCGAACGCGGGACGCGGCGCTCAAGTCACGCTCGGCGGCCGCGACGCAGCCGGTGGAGCTGTCGGCGGAGCAGAAGGAGAAGCTCCGGGCCCTTGGCTACATCGGGAGATAGCCTCTACAGGATCACGGAGCGAGCGGCGAGCATCGGCCTCGCGAGATCCGCATCTCCGGTCACTTCGATGCGTTCCATCAGCCCCGGCGTCTTGACCGCGTTGTAGAGGAGCCGCCATGCGTCGTCGGCCCGTGCGCGGACCGTCGCCCCCGGGGTCTCCGGTCGTCCTCGGACCACACGCCAGGCCGCCCCATCAAGGATCACCGACCAGGCTCCCGACGTCGGGCCATGCACCTCGAAGGTGACGACCGTCCCCATCTTCGCCGCCACGGACGCGAAGGCCACGGGAAAGGCGCGAGCGGAGATGTCGAGGAACGGTTCCATCCATCGCGGCGTCAGCAGGCGGTCCGCGCCTACGGCGTCGCGGATCTGCATTTGATGGTGCCACTTCTCCGTGTACTCCCGGCCGGTGTCCATCCAGTTTTTCGACTCCGTCTCGCCCGCCCAGCTCACCGCGAAGATGGCCGGGCCGTCCAGGGGGAGTCTCTCAACCACCTCGACGCCCCAGGAGCCCGCGATTTCGAGAAGGTCGACGATCATTCGCGGGCTGAGCCGCGCCGCCCAGGCGACGCCGCCCGCGTTCAGGCCGTTGACGAAACGCGCGAGGTCGCGGTCGGACTCGAGGGGACCGTCCGTCTTCAGGAAGTGCGAGTCGCGGTACACCGCGATCTTTCGGAGCTCGCCATCCAGCAGATGCGCGGCCACGTCCCGCACTTTCCACGAGCCCGCCAACGTTGGGAGTTCCCAGTCGGCGGGACTCAGGCTTCGAAGCAGGCCGGTAAGTTCGCCGAGCAGCGGCCGAAAGAGAGGGGACGTGTCGATCGGCGCGAGTTCGGTCGACCAGCCCGTCGTCGAGGTCATCGCCCGACGAGCCGGTGCAGTTCGCTGCCGGCGAGGATGAAAGCGCCCGCCCCGTAGATCTCGGTTTGATCGGGGCCGGTGGCTCCGGGCGCTGCGCCGACGGGTTGAACGTAGCCAAGCATGCCGTCTTCCCGAACCGCGCGGTTCAAGGCCGCCCAGCCGCGCAGGATCACCGCTTCATAGGTGGCGCGGTCGAGAAGCCCTTCGTTCACGCCCCATGAGAGCGCGTAGACGAAAAACGCGGTGCCGCTCGTCTCCGGACTCGCATACGTCTCAGGGCTCAGCAGGCTGACGCCCCAATAGCCGCTCGGCCGCTGAACGGCCGCGACCTTCTTCGCCATGTCCTTGAACAGCGAAACGTAGCGGGGCCGCTCCGAATAGTCAGCCGGGAGATACATCAGAACGCGCGCGAGACCGGCGAGAACCCAGCCGTTGCCTCGGCTCCAGAAGACCCTGGCCCCGTTCGGTTCGCGTTGTTCGAAGTAGCGGCTGTCGCGATAGTAGAGATGCTCCAAGGGGTCGTAGAGGTAGTCGGTGGTTTTCCACCAGAGCCGGTTCATCAAGTCGAGATAACCCACGTCGCCGGTCGCGCGGGCCGCCATGGCCATGGCCGGCGGGGCCATGAAGAGGGCGTCGCACCACACCCATTCCCGCGAGGTCTTCTTCTGATCGAAGACGAGATCTTCGCTGAAAGGCATTCCCTTCATTTCGTCGAAGAGGGCGAGGACCTTGGCCGTCATGCGCGGGTCCTTCCGAAGGGCGGCGAGGAGGAAGTAGCTCTGAGCGATCGCCTGATCGTCAGCGTGGAAACGGTCGGGGCCGTGGTTCCATTCATTCGCCTCGCCGGTGCGCGCGATGGCGTCGAGATACTTCGAAGGCTCCGCGGACAAGGGAGCGAGGGCGTGAAGGCTCGCCCAGAAAGGAGCCTGGTGCCATTGCCAGAGTTTGTGCCGTGAGGGATTCGCGAGCTGCCAGTCGGCGACCCGGGTCATCGCGGCCACGACCGAGACCTGGGTCGGGGGCGTCTTCACATCTGCCGGCGCCGCGGCGAGGGCGGCGGCCGAAGGAGGTGCAGGCGGCGCGGCGGTACGGCACCCACCGACAAGTAAGGCGAGGCCCAGAGTCGATGCGGTTGAAGCGGGGTGGGGGCGGGCGTTCAAGGGGTTGTTTCTCCTCGGTGATTTTGGTACGGCCGACATCTTAGCGACGCAGTTCCAGGAGTCCGGCTGCTGCCAGGTAGTGTCCGACTTTGACTCCAAATTGGGACAATCCCGATGCCGGGATCCCGGAAAGAGCTTGGTATCATCCTTGCTCTCGTTCCCGTCGTGCGCGCCCGTAGCTCAATGGATAGAGCGTTGCCCTCCGAAGGCAAAGGCTACTGGTTCGAGCCCAGTCGGGCGCACTATCGACAGGTCGGGCGACTCCGGCCCTGAGGGAGCCACTATGAACACACGCCTCACGCGTTCGCCGGTTTTCGGTCTTCTGGCTCTCGCGGCTTCGCTCACGGCCGCGGAAGGTCTCAAGCACCCCTACTGCGCCACTTATCCGGGCAGCGACCTGATCCAGGTGGTTCAATCCCGTGAAGCGCGCGCGCGGGGCCAGGTCCGCTCGGCCGCTACCAACGTGAAGGCCGCCTCGGTTTCCCGCAGCGGCGACGTCGCGGTCCTGCGCGATGAGGGCGATCTCCTTTTCAGGGCGAATAATCTCGACCTCCAGGGCAAGGGCCTCGAGTTCCAGCCCGGCTATACGGTTTCGCGCGTGGATCGGCCCCTCGGAGCCGAGGGCGCCGCGATGGCGCTCGGCGACGACGATTCACGGGAGGTGCCGCTGCCCTTCGCGTTTCCGTTTTTCGGAAAGAGTTACGACCGGGCGTTCGTGAACTCCGACGGAAATCTCACGTTCGAGGCGGCGGACCGCGCGTCCACGGCCCGCACGCTTTCGCGGCTCATCTCCGGGCCGCCCCGCGTGGCCCCCCTTCTGGCCGACCTCGACCCGAGCAAGGCCGGCCGGGTCACGACTTCCTCGAGCGCTTCCGCCTTCTCGGTCAAGTGGACCGACGTGCCGCAGTTCGATGTGGCCGACAAGAACACCTTTGAGCTGACCCTTTTCCCGGATGGCCGGATCACCTTCTCGTACGATGCCATCAACCTCACCCCCGGACTCGCGGAGGGAGCGGTGGGCATCGCCGCCGGTGGTTCCGCCGAGGGTCTGGTGACGACCGACATGTCTCATGTCGCCGGCCAGTCCTTCTCGCGGTCGATCGGTGAATCTTTCCGCAACGAGTCCGGCATCGACCTCACCGCGGTTGGGCGCGCGTTCTACTCGCGTTTCGGCGACGATTACCAGCAGATCATCGTCTACACGAACCGCGGCTACATCCCGAGGTCGCAGGGCGCCTTCGCCTTCGAGTCCACGGTGAGGAACCAGGTTGCGGGCATCGGCGGGGGGGCTTTCGACAACGGAGGCGACTACGGCTCGGCACGCACGCTCGAGAGTGTCGTGATGATGGACTCCTTCGCCAAGTACTCGCAGAACCCGACCGATCGTGTCCTGCGCGAGGACACCACCCTTGCGGTCCGGGCCCACGTGGTGGCCCACCGCTGGCTCGCCACCGCGCGCTTCAGCGACAACGGTGTTTCGAGCAGCGAGCTGCTCGGGCGTCAGCAGGCGCACTGG
>JANNJB010000511.1:0-13998 GCA_031405615.1 Vicinamibacteria bacterium
CCGCGCGCGGCGCTGGTTGGCGCAGCTCACCGAAGAGCCGCACGTTGCCGGCACGCCGCAGGAGAAAAAAGTCGCCGACTACGTCCTCGCTCGCTTCAAGGAGTTCGGCCGGGGTTTTCTTTGGGATAGCCTCACGAGCCCCATTCGAACACAGCCGGAGACCGCGCGGCCGCTACGGTAAGCTGCCCCAGGGAACCGGTTTAGCGGCAACAGATTGCGACAAGGATCACACCATCGGTGACGAACGGCAGCCCTGAAACCGTGGGTCGCTACCAGGTCCGCCGCGAACTCGGCCGGGGGATGATGGGCGTCGTCTACCTCGCCACGGACCCGGACCTCGGCCGCGACATCGCCCTCAAGGTCATCCAGCTGCCTCACGGCGCCACCGATGAGGAGCGGGCAAACTTCGAACAGCGTTTCTTCGCCGAGGCGCAGAGTGCTGCGCGTCTCACCCATCCGGGGATCGTGATCGTGCACGACGTCGGCCGCGACGCATCGACCGGCGCGTTGTTCATGGCGCTCCAGCTCCTTCCCGGCCGGACCCTCGACAGCCTTCTGAAAGAGAAGAAGAGACTCGAGTGGCCCGAAGCCCTGCGCATCACGCGGCGCGTGGCCGAGGCCCTGGAGCACGCGCATGGGGAGGGTGTCGTCCACCGCGACATCAAGCCCTCGAACATCATGATCCTGCCGACCGGCGAGCCGAAGATCATGGACTTCGGCATCGCGAAGATCGAGGCCGAGCGCCTCACCGCGACCGGTCAGTTCATCGGCACGCCGCTCTACATGTCGCCCGAGCAGGCCCAGGCGCAGCCGGTGGACGGGCGATCCGACATCTTCTCGCTCGGCTCGGTCCTCTACGAGATGCTCACGGGCGTGCCCGCCTTCGCGGGCGAGAGCGTCACGAAGATCCTCTTCAAGCTCATGAGTTCGGAACCGGAGCCGCCTTCGGTGGTGGTGGCGTCCATCTCACCCGCCATCGACAACATCCTCAGGCGCTGCCTGGCCAAGGATGTCACGATGCGTTACCCGAACGCGCAAGCGCTGGCGAGCGACATCTCGGCGATCATCGGCCCGGGAACCGACAACCCCCGCGTTTCGGCAGCCACCGTGTACGGCGCCGGAGGAACGATGGCCGCGGGCGCCGCGGTTCTGCACGCGTCTCCCTCAGCCGGAAGCGGCGACGTGCCCGAAGACTGGGCGTCGCTCGAAACCCGCGCGCTCGTCGGCCGGCCGGCGGAGAAGCGCCACCGGCTTTGGATGGTCACCGCCATCGGCCTCCTGGGCCTCGTGCTCGGGGGCTGGCTGGTTTCCCGTTTCATGGAGCCTCCTCCCGTGGCGCGCCGCATCACCGAGATCCCCGCCGAAACAACACCCGCCGAGACGCCGCGGGAAGAGCCCACCGGGACCCGCATGCCCGCAAGCGTCGCGGCAGACAAGCCAGCCGAACTCACCGTCACCTTCGAACACTCCCTCAAAGGCGGCATCCTCCGCGTCTCCGTCGACGATCTCAAGGTCGTCGAACAGCCCTTTGGCAGCCGGGTGACGCGGAAGATCGTCGGCATCGAGATGCGCAAGGGCCAGCTTACCGAGACCCTCGAGATCACCCCCGGCCTCCGCAACATCCGCGTGGAGGTGCTCTGGGACGACAACAAGAAGTCGGAACTCTCGCAGACGTTCTTCAACCCCGGCAGCAGGCTAAGGCTCAAGGCTAAGCTCGGCGGAATTCGGAAGAATCTCTCGCTCGAGTGGAACTGATGGACAAGACCCCGCTTCCAAAAACAATCGGCCGTTACGAGATCGTGCGCGAGATCGGGCGCGGGGCCATGGGCGTGGTCTACGAAGGCCGCGATCTTTCGCTGATGCGGACGGTGGCTCTCAAGACGCTTCTCCTCGAGCCTCTCGCCGAAGAACTCCGCGAGCCCTTCGAGAAGCGGTTCTATCAGGAGGCGCGTGCGGCCGCGGGTCTTCAGCATCCCTGCATCGTGGTGGTCTACGAGATCGGGATCGACGCCGCGGCGGACGCGTTTTTCATCAGCCTCGAGTACCTCCGGGGCCGGACGCTCGAAGACATCATCGCGGATGGTCCGATGCCGTGGCGCGACGCCCTGCGTGTCGCGGGCCGGCTCGCGGACGCCCTCGCCCACGCGCACGAGAACGGGATCGTCCACCGGGACATCAAGCCCGGCAACGTGATGATCCTGAAGAAAGGCGAGCCGAAGATCATGGACTTCGGCGTCGCGAAGCTCGACTCCTCCAAACTGACAAGCGCGGGCGATGTCCTTGGTAGTCCCGGATACATGGCCCCGGAGCAAGCACTCGAAGCCCGGGTCGATCCGAGGAGCGACATCTTCTCGCTCGGAACCGTCCTCTACGAGGCCCTCACGGGAAAGCGCGCTTTCGGCAAGGGGACGTTCTCGGAAATCCTGATGCGCCTCGCCTACGAACAGCCGACGCCGCCGAGCCGGATCAACGGCGACATCCCGGAGGCGGTCGACGACCTCGTGGCCCACGCAATGACGAAGAGCCCCGACCAGCGTTACGCGAACGCCGACCAGATGGTGGAAGACATCGAGGACGCGCTTTTCGATCGGCCTTTACGGCACACGCCCTCGGGCGACTCTCCCACTGCGGCGGCCCGGCCGGCATTGACAGCGCCGAGGAATCCAGCCGCTCACACCCCGGCCGAACGCGTGGCGAGCACCACGCTGCCACAAGCCCCTGAAGCCGCCAAACCCGCGGGCCTGCCTCGCGGCCCCCTGACCCTGCCCGAGGGCAAGCGGGTCAGCCTGGATTTCCTGTCGGGACCGAAAGAGGGCTCCGAGTACGTCCTCCGCCACGCCTCGCTTCTGATCGGGCGCGAGGGCGGGAACTCGGGGGCCGGGATCGAGCTTGGGGAGACCCAGATCTCACGCATGCACGCCATGGTCGAAGCGCGCGGCAACCGCTTCGTCCTGCGCGACCTCGAGAGCAAAAACGGGACGTTCATCGGCTCCGCCAGGATCAAGGAAGTCGAAATCGAGAACGGGTCCGAGTTCCAGATCGGCAGCACCCGTTTCATGCTGCTCGTCGCCGACGTTTAGTTAGCAGCCGCGTCGGCGGTCGCGGAACGTCGCGGCTGGAAACGGGAGTTCGCGCCAGGTCCCCGGTCTTCGCTCGCCAAACGGCGTGGCTGCGCCGGGGATGACGTCTCTAAAGTAGAATCGCCGGTCTCATTTCAATGATCCGACCCTACAAAGGCCACTGGCCGCGCCTTGGCGACGGCGTTTACATCGACCCCTCGGCCCAGGTCATCGGGGACGTCACCCTCGGGGACCACGCCAGCATCTGGCCGTGTGCGACCGTAAGGGGCGACGTTCATTCGATTTACATCGGAGCCTACTCGAACGTCCAGGACAATTCCGTGATCCACGTGATGGCCCCGGACTTCCCCACGACTCTTGGCCACCATGTGACCGTGGGCCACTCGGTGAACCTCCACGGCTGCACGATCGGGGACTACGCACTCATCGGAATCGGGGCGATCGTCCTCAATGGGGTCAAAGTGGGAGCGGAAAGTGTCGTGGCGGCGGGGACGCTGGTGCCGGAAGGCATGGAGATCCCGTCCGGGGTGATGGTGATGGGAAGCCCGGCAAAAGTCCGGCGGCCCCTCACCGACGATGAAAAGGCCGGGCTGCGCGGCTACGCGCAGAACTACTTCGAGTACAAGAACACGTACCTCGAAGAGCAGAACGCGCAGTAGAGGCAGGAGGCTTCTTGAAACGCACCCACTACTGCGGCTCGGTCGACGTGTCTCACGTCGGAGAGACCGTCACCCTCATGGGCTGGGCGGCGACCCGGCGCGACCTCGGCGGCGTCGTCTTCATCGACCTGCGCGACCGCGAGGGCATCTGCCAGGTGGTGGCGCGTCCGGAAGTATCCAAGGCCGCGCATGACGTCGCCGACAAGGTCCGGGGCGAATACGTCCTCGCGATCACCGGGCGGGTGGACGCGCGCGACGCCGACACCATCAATCCCAAGATCAAGACCGGCACCATCGAGATCACCGCGACAGAGATCGTCATCCTCTCCGAAGCGAAGACGCCGCCGTTCGCGATCGAAGACGACATCAACACTTCCGAGGACATCCGGCTCAAGTACCGCTATCTCGACATGCGGCGCGGGCCGATCCAGAAGGCGCTGATCCTGCGCCACAAGCTCGCCCTCGCGATTCGCACCTATCTCGACGAGCAGGGTTTCCTCGAAATCGAGACGCCGATCCTCACCGCCTCGACACCCGAGGGCGCCCGCGACTATCTCGTTCCCTCACGCGTCCATCACGGGTCGTTTTTCGCCCTGCCCCAGTCGCCGCAGATGTTCAAGCAGCTCTGCATGGTCGGCGGCCTCGACCGGTATTTCCAGATCGCGCGGTGCTTCCGTGACGAGGACCTGCGCGCCGACCGTCAGCCCGAGTTCACCCAGGTCGACATCGAGATGTCGTTCCCGCACGAGGAAGCGATCTTCGAATTGATCGAGCCGCTGTACCAGAAGGCGTTGTCGCTCATCGGCGTCGAAGTCGCCCGCCCGTTCCCGCGCCTCGCCTACAAGGACGCCCTGCTCCGCTTCGGATCGGACAAGCCAGATCTTCGATTCGGAATGGAGATCTCGGACATCACCGAAGAGATGCGCACCCTCGGTCTCGAAGGGTTCCCCGCCGCCATCGAAGCGGGTGCGGTGGCTCGGGCCATCGTTCTCCCCGCGGCGACCGCCCCCTCCGGGACCCGGCTGCGGAAGATCAATGAAGAGCTGTGGCTCACCCGCATCGTTCCCGACGCGCGCGCCGCGAAGAAGAATCTCTTCACTCTCAAGTACACCGACGAAGCGATCGCGAATCTCATCAAGAAGGGCGCATCCGAAGAGGTCGCCCGGAAGATCTTCGAGAAGACCGGAGCCTCGAAGGACGACACCATCCTCGTGGGTACAGACGCCGAGGGCCCGATCGCCATGGCCATGGGCATCCTCCGGCTCGAGATGGGCAAGGAACTGAAGCTCCTTGGCGAGAATGAGAAGGCGTTCAAGTTCCTCTGGATCGTCGACTTCCCGCTCTTCGAATGGGACGCGGGCGAAAAGCGCTTCTACAGCGTCAACCATCCCTTCACCGCGGTGCTCCCCGAAGATGCGCATCGGCTCGACGCCGAGCCGGGCAAGGTCCGGGCGAAGGCCTACGACATCGTCTTGAACGGGATGGAAGTGGGCGGCGGCAGCTACCGCATCCACGACTCGGCCACTCAGGCGAAGGTCTTCAAGATCCTCGGCCTCACCGACGAGGAAACTCGCGAACGTTTCGGTTTCTTCATCGATGCTCTCTCCTACGGAACGCCTCCCCACGGCGGCATCGCTCTGGGCCTTGACCGGCTCGCCATGCTCCTCTCCGGCGCCTCGTCCCTTCGCGACGTGATCGCTTTCCCCAAAACCGCGTCGGCCACCGATCTCATGGCGAACGCACCCTCAAGGGTCCGGCCCGACCAGCTCAAAGACCTGGGCATCCTTCTTTCAAAACAATGACACGCATTTCGCTCTCGGGACGGACGGACGAGCTCTTCGGTGTGAAGGACGAGAACCTCCGCTCGCTCGAGGAGATCCTGAAGGTCCGCATCAAGAATGACGGGGCCGACCTCATCATCGAAGGGTCCGAAGCCGGCGAGCGCCAGACCGCTTCGGTCCTCAATCAACTCACCACGATGATGGCGAACGGCTATGGCCTGGCGGGCGGGGATGTGCGCCTCGCGGCCACCCTCATCTCCGAGAACGAAACCACCGACATCAAGGACTTCCTCCTCAAGGCGGTGGTCCGCAGCGGCAAGAAGACGATCGTGCCCAGGAGCTTCAACCAGCGCCGGTATCTCGAGCAGATCCTCGCGAGCGACATGGTCTTCGGCATCGGCCCCGCCGGCACCGGCAAGACGTACCTCGCGGTGGCCCAGGCGGTGTCGTATCTCCACCAGAAGGCGGTGGCCCGGATCATCCTGGCGAGGCCCGCGGTGGAGGCCGGTGAAAAACTCGGATTCCTCCCCGGCGACCTGCAGCAGAAGGTCGACCCGTACCTGCGCCCCCTTTACGACGCGCTCTACGACATGATGGAGTTCGAGAAGGTCGAGCGCATGATCGCGCGCCACGTCATCGAAGTGGCGCCCATCGCCTTCATGCGCGGTCGGACGTTGTCGGACGCCTTCGTCATCATCGATGAGGCCCAGAACACGACGCCCGAGCAGATGAAGATGGTGCTTACCCGCATCGGCTTCGGCTCGAAAGTTGTGGTGACCGGCGACATCACCCAGGTCGATCTGCCCCAGGGCCGGACGTCCGGCCTCGTGGACGCCATCAACGTCCTCAATGGTGTTGAAGGCATCGGTTTCAGCTACTTCGATCAGCGCGATGTGGTCCGGCACAAGCTGGTGCAGAGCGTGATCAAGGCGTACGAGAAACGCGATCCGCAGAACGTGGTGACCAACGGCTCGTCGAACCCAGGGGCGGCATGAAACGCGAACCTCCAAGTACGGGCCCGTTTTCGGTGGTGATCGTGGATCGCCAGCGGAAGCACGCGGTACGAAAGCAGGACATCCACCGCGTGCTTCAAGGCGCCGCGGAAGCGCTCGAAGTCGAGGGCGAACTGGCAATTGTCTTTGCCGGCGACGCCTTTCTCCGGAAGCTCAATCGGGACTATCGTTTCAAGGACAAGCCCACGGACGTTCTCTCCTTCCCTGGGCCGGACAAGGACATGGGCCTCGGCGACGTGATCATCAGCGTCGAAACCGCGCGCGACAACGCCGCGCGGCAGAACCGCTCGCTCGACCGTGAGCTCGAGGTCCTGGCCCTGCACGGCTTCCTGCACGTGCTCGGCTACGACCACGAGACCGACCAGGGCCAGATGGACGCGCTCGAGAAGCAGCTGCGGGCGCGCCTCCTGACCCGCCGCAGCGCGTCCGCCCGACGCCCCTCCCCTTCGAGAAGGATCGCGGCATGACCGCGCTTGGCCTGAGCGTCCTGCTCATCGCGATCCTGATTTCGATCACCCTGGCTACGATCGAGGCCGCCTTCTACCTCGTGAAGCGGCGGAACCTCCACAAAATGGCCGACGAGGATTCGCCCGAAATGGCGAAGCTCAGCCGGTATTTCGAGGACCCTCCTTCGATCCTGATGCCGATCCACATCGGCACCTACACCGCGCACGTGGCCATGACCGTGCTCGTAACCATCCTGCTCCTGGATCTTCTGAAGGCCTGGGCGATGCTCGTCGCCCTGGTCACGATGTTCATCTATCTGCTGATCTTCCGGCTGACTCTCCCCTATGCGATCGCGCGCCGCGGACCCGAAAGGGTTCTGCTGACCCTGATCCGCCCCTTTCATCGCTACGCCATCCTTCTCCGGCCCCTCACCTCCCTGCTCCGGAAGCGCGCGGGGTCGGACAACGGCGACGACGACTCGAACGGTCACAGCGGGACCATTCGCGTGCCTTCGTCGACCTCAGAGATCCCTCCGCCGCCGCTGCTCGAAGAAAACGAATCGCGGATCGTGGATTCGCTCGCCCGCTTCTCCAAGACCCAGGCCCGCGAGGTGATGACGCCCCGCCTCGACATCACCGCCCTGCCGACCTCGAGCACGGTGGCCGACGCCCGGAAGCTCTTCCGGGAATCGCAGTATTCGCGTCTGGTGGCCTACGCGGAAACCCTCGACGACATCGCGGGCGTCCTGCACGTCCGCGACCTGGTGAGCCACGACGGAGCGGAGACCGCGACGATTCAGTCTCTGGTCCGGCCGGCCCTGATCGTGCCCGATGGCAAGAAGATCGTCGACCTCCTCCGCGAGATGCAGACCAAGCGTCTCTCGATCGCCATCCTGGTGGACGAATACGGAGTCACCGCGGGCCTCGTCTCCATCGAGGACATCCTCGAGGAGCTGGTGGGTGAGATCAAGGACGAATACGACAACGAGACCGAGCCGCTGATCGTGACCAGCGAAGGCGTCATCAGCGCCTCGGCGCGGGTGAGTCTGGAAGCCCTCAAGGACGCCCTGCATCCGGGCTTCGACATGCCCGACGACGTCGATACCGTGGGCGGCCTCGCCATGAACCTCTTCGGTCATGTGCCTAGGGCCGGGGAAAAGATCGAACACGAGGGTTACGCGATCGAGGTTCTCGAGGGGACATCCAAGCGCGTCGGCCGGGTGCAGTTCGCGCGGACAGCCGTGGAAGTGGAGTCATGAGCGAAGAGGCGGTCTTCCCCCCGGGGTTCAAGTCGGGCTTCGTCAGCATCGTCGGACGCCCCTCCGCGGGCAAGTCGACGCTTCTGAATCGACTGGTCGGCGAGAAGGTCGCGATCACGTCCGACAAGCCCCAGACCACGCGGAACCGGATCCTCGGCTACGTGAACCGCCCGAACGGACAGATTGCGTTCATCGATACGCCCGGGCTCATCAAACCGTTCCATGCGATGCACACCCGCATGATGAGCGTCGCGCACTCGGCCATCGGCGAGGCCGATGCGGTGATCTGGATGGTGGACGCGAGCGAACGCGACGGCCCGCACAACCGGCCCATCGCGGATCTGCTCCGGCAGTCGGGAAAACCCATCGTGCTCGCCCTTAACAAGGTCGACAAGGTCAGCAAGGCCCAGCTCCTCCCGCTGATGGCGGGTCTCGGCAATCGTCTGACCTTCAAAGCGGTCATTCCGGTCTCGGCGCGCACCGGCGATGGCGTCGAGATACTGCTCAAGGCCGTGCTCGATCAGCTTCGCGAAGGCCCCGCCCTCTTCCCCGTCGACGAGTTCACCGACAAGTCCGAGCGCTTTCTGGTGTCGGAACTGATCCGCGAAGCGATCATCCACTGCTGCGGCCAGGAAGTTCCCTACGCCACCGCGGTCCTCGTGCGCGCGTGGGAGGACGAACAGGCGGATGGCGGCAAGATCCGCATCTCCGCGGACATCATGCTCGAGCGCGAAGGCCAGAAGGCCATCGTCATCGGCAAGCAGGGCTCGATGCTCAAGAAGATCGGCACGGAAGCGAGGACAGAGATCGAGGGGTTCCTCGACGCCCCGGTGTACCTCGAACTCTTCGTCAAGGTCCGCAAAGGCTGGCGCGAAGACGACCGCGCGGTAAGGGAAGTCATCGAGGGTCGGTAGGCGGCGCGCGACCGAAGTCCCTACCCAGCTCGGAGGTACTGACGTCACCCCGGCGAAAGCCGGGGCCTAGCGCGACAGCCGGTTGGCGACCGCGAAACCCGCACACCACGCACCGGGCGGGTCGTCGAGATCGTCGCGGGCGGAAACGGGAGCTCGCGCTAGGCCCCCGGTCTTCGCACTTCAAACGGAGCGGCTTCACCGGGGGTGACGAGAGGTCCAACCTGCTTGGCGCTGGGCACGCTCGTTGTCGCGTACTCGGCTGACCTGCGCCTGACGCCCGCCGACATGGGGCGGGCGGGGAAACACCCGGACCTGGGCGACGTCACGCTTGGTCAGCTCCTCAGCACCTGGGTCGCGCACGACCTAGATCACATCGCCCAGATCGCGCGCGTGATGGCGAAGTCGCATGGCGAGGCAGTGGGGCCGTGGAAGGCGTACCTGCGGGTGTTGAAGTAGAAGGTTCGTAAGCGTACTCGTGGGCGTGGACGTACTCGGCAGTACCTTTTCTTTCATATCGCCCTGGAGCCCCCGCAAGGAAGCCGATTGCCCCTGTCGTCACCCCCGCGCGACCCCATTCGTTTCGACGGGGGAGTGCCAACTCCGTTTGAGGGCAAAGCGGGGGCCTAGCGCGACAGACGGTTGGCGACCGCGAAACCCGCGCACCACGCACCGGCGTGTCGTCGATCGTCGCGGCAGGAAACGGGAGTTCGCGCTAGGCCCCCGGTCTTCGCACTTCAAACGGAGTGGCTTCGCCGGGGGTGACGAGAGGTCCAACCCGCTTGGCGCCGGATCGGGTCCGGGTGACGAGAGGTCCAACCCGCTTGGCGCCGGATCGGGTCCGGGTGACGAGAGGTACAACTCGCTTGGGGCTGGCACACTCGTCGGGGCGTACTCGGCCGTACGGCTGCCGTCTACTTCAGCCGCCCCCTCAGCTCCGCGGTCTTCGCTTGCAAAACCTCCGGCGTCACTGTCTCGGGCGCCATGGGTTCGGCGACTGCGAGGCCAACGCTCGAGAACAGCCCACGTCGGAACGGCCTCGTCATCGCCTTCCCATCGACGCGGGAGAAGAACGAACCCCATAGATTCTGAAGCGCCATTGGGATGACGGGCACCGGCCTCGTGGCGAGGATCTTCATGATGCCCGCTTTGAAGGGCTGCAATTCGCCGTCGCGGGTGATGACGCCCTCCGGGAAGATGCAGAGAAGATCACCTTCCGCCAGTGTTCGGTCCGCCTCCGCGAAAGCGTTCGCGTAGATCTCGGGATCCTCCTTGTGCGACGCCACCGGAATCGTCTTCGCCAGCCGGAAGATCGCGCCGAGGATCGGTGTGGCGAAGATCCTGTGGTCCATGATGAAACGGATCGGGCGAGGTGACGCGGCCATCAGCAGGAGGGCGTCCACGAAACTCACATGGTTGCAGGTGAGGAGAGCCGCGCCGTGTTCGGGGATGTTGTGATCGCCGCGGATGCGGAACCGGTACATCAGGTTCGCCACGACCCAGGAGATGAAGCGCAGCAGGAACTCGGGAACCAGCAGGAAGATGTAGAGCGCCACCACCGCGTTCATGATGCCGACGACGAGGAAGATCATCGGAATGGACGCGCCGCCCTTGAGGAGAGCCACCGAGAGCGCGGCCGAGGCGATCATGAACAGGGCGCCGAGGATGTTGCTGGCCGCGAAAATGCGGGCTCTGTGGGTGGGCTCGCTTCGCGACTGGACGAGCGCGTAGAGGGGCACGGAGAAGAGTCCCGCGAAGGCCGAGAGCAGTCCGAGGTCGAGAAGCACGCGGAAAGCGCCCGGCGTCTGCAGGAACTGCGCCGCGGAGAGAGCCATGGGACCGTGGACGAAGCCGCGCGAGGCGAAGTACAGGTCCACCGCGAACGCGGTCATGCCGAAGGCGCCGATCGGGACGAGACCGAGTTCGACGTGGCGGCGCGACAGCGATTCGCACAGCAGCGAGCCGATGCCGATGCCGATCGAGAAGACGACCAGAAGCAGCGAAGCCACACCCTCGCTGCCGCCAAGGACGTCCTTGGCGAAGGTCGGAAGCTGGGTGAGGAAGGAGGCGCCGAAGAACCACAGCCAGGAAACGCCCATCAGTCCGCGAAACACCACGATGTTCTGTGCGGCGAACTTGAGATTCCGGATCGTCTCGGTGAATGGGTTCCACTTGACCTCGAGATCGGGGACGAGCGGCTCCGCCTTCTGCATGAAGTGGACCGAGAGACGACCGAGCAAGGCCACGACGATGCAGCCGGCGGCCGCGATCTTCGGACCGTTCTCGGGCATCCCGACGAGAACGCCGCCCACGAGATTGCCGGCGAGGATGGCCACGAACGTTCCCATCTCGACCATCGCGTTGCCGCCAGTGAGTTCGCGCTCGGTGAGGGCCTGGGGCAGGAACGCGTACTTGACCGGTCCGAAGAGGGTCGAATGAAGGCCCATCAGGAACGTGCAGCCGAGAAGCACCGGTACATTGCGGGCGATGAAGCCGTAGCCCGCGAGGACCATGATCCCCACCTCCAGCGTCTTCACGAAGATCGCGATCGAGCGCTTGTCGTATTTGTCGGCGAGCTGACCCGACGTCGCGGAGAAGAGAAGGAAAGGGAGGATGAAGAGGCCGGCGATGAGATTGACGACGAGGGCGGGGTCGAGACCGGACGCAGTCCCCGCGTGGAACGTCACCAGCACGGTGAACGCGAACTTGAAGAGGTTGTCGTTGAATGCGCCCAGGAACTGGGTCCAGAAGAAGGGGGCGAAGCGCATCTCGCGCAGGAGGGCGAACTGCGAACTGCCTTCGCCGTGCGACGCGAGCGCCTTGGTTTCGGTGTGGGCGCGGGGCAAAGGCCGAGATGCCATCGGGGCGGGAGTCTATGTCGGCTGGTGTTGCCGCTGGTGTTGCCGCTCGTCTTGCCTATGATGGGCGACATGCCGAAGACCCTCGCTGACCCCGAACCGCGGCTTCGGAAGATCTGCCTGGCGCTTCCCGACACCACGGAGCGTCTCAGCCATTCCATGCCCACATGGTTCTTCAAGGACAAGAAGACCTTTGTGAGTCTCATGAAGCACGGCCATCACCAGAATCAGTTCCCCCATTTCTGGTGCGCCGCCGGTCCCGGCGTGCAGGAAGATCTCATCGCCTCGAACCCGGACCAGTTCTTTCGGCCGCCGTATGTCGGCTCGCGCGGCTGGCTGGGCGTGCGCCTCGACCGCGGCGTGCCGTGGACGCTCGTCGAACGGCTCTGCGCCGAGGGGCATCGGGTGGTCGCGGGGAAACGCTGAAGACGGAAACTTTCGGAGGTAGAGATGTCATGCTGGCGGCAGGCGGGAGCGAACGGGCCAGCGGCCTCTACGGGAACCGAGACGTGGACGCTCTCGCGGGACCACAACACACTCACCCTCGCCACCACCAGCGAAGACGGCAAGTGGCGGAGTGAGACGAAGACCACCTACAAGCGCAAGTAGCCGCGGTGCTAATCTTGCGCGGCGATGGCCCCCGAACCTTCAAGCCTCACCAAACGTGCGTCGATACTGGACCTTGTGGCGAAGGGGGTCGTCCTGGGCGACGGCGCCATGGGAACGATGCTCTACAACCGGGGCGTGTTCGTCAACCGGTGTTTCGATGAGCTGAACCTCTCTTCGCCCACTCTGGTCAAGCAGGTCCACGACGAGTACGTGGACGCGGGTTCGCAGTTCATCGAGACGAATACGTACGGCGCCAATAGGTTCAAGCTCGGGCCGCACGGCCTCGATTCCCAGGTCGGCAAGATCAACCGCGAAGGCGCTCGTATCGCACGGGAAGCCGCGGGCGAGAACGTTCTCGTAGCCGGCGCCATCGGCCCGCTCGGCAAGCCGCTCGAACCCCTCGGTCATATCTCGCTCGCCGACGCGGTTTCGGCCTTCGCCGACCAGGCGGCCGCACTCAAGGAAGGCGGCGTCGACTTCTTCCTCATCGAGACCATGCCTTCGCTCGACGTCGCGAAAGCCGCGCTCACCGCGGTGCGGACGGTGGGCGACCTGCCAGTGATCGTGTCCCTCACCTTCACCGACGAGGGCTCCACGGTCATCGGCGAAACCCCCGAGGCGGTGGTGCAGGCTCTCGAAGCCGAGGGCGTGCCGATCATCGGCGCCAACTGCTCGCAGGGCCCGAACAAGATGCTGCACACGATCGAGCGGATGGTCCTGGCTTCGACCACCGCGAAGATCATGGCCATGCCGAACGCAGGAGCGCCCGCCTACGTCGACGGCCGCTATGTGTACTTGTGCACGCCGGAGTACATCGCGTCGTACGGCCGCCGCTTCATCGAAGCCGGCGCGCGCCTCGTCGGCGGCTGCTGCGGCACCGCGCCCGCGCACATCCGCAACCTCGCCCGATCGCTGCGCATGGTCCAGCCGGTCAAGGCCGAGTCCCATGTCGTTCGCGTGATCGACACGTCGAAGCCTTCCCTGCCCCAGATTCCGCGCGAGGAGAAGAGTTCGCTCGCGCACAAACTCGGCCGCAAGTTCGTGGTCTCGATCGAACTCGATCCGCCCAAGGGCGTCGATCCCTCGCGGGTCATCGAGAAGGCCCACGAGTGCAAGGAGAACGAAGTCGACGCGATCAACGTCGCGGACGGTCCCCGCGCCTCGGCCCGCATGAGCGCGCAGTCGCTGTGCCTCCTCACCCAACAGCAAACCGGCCTCGACACCATCCTTCACTACACGTGCCGCGACCGAAACCTCCTCGGCATTCAGTCCGATGTTCTCGGCTGCTACGCGCTCGGCCTGCGCAACATCCTCTGCATCACCGGTGACCCGCCCAAGCTCGGCGACTACCCCGACGCCACCGCGGTGTACGACGTCGACTC
>JANNJB010000512.1:0-4411 GCA_031405615.1 Vicinamibacteria bacterium
CCCTCTCGACGGCCTGTTTGACGGCGTCCCGGTGGAGAACGACGTCGGCGGTGATCCGCACGACGAGCCCATTGTCGATCATCGCGTCCCAAACTTCCTGCGCGGGCTTCGCGGGAAGGCTCGCCGCGGCCCGGAGGTCCTCGTAGAAGGGCGCGTTGAACGGATCGGCGAGGAGATGTAACCACCGGGCGACCAACTGTACGTGTAAGGTGGCGTACCAGCACTTGGAGTAATAAAAATACTTCCGGTGCTGTCGCCAAAACATTTCACATTCTTTACAGAATCAACAATTACTGACGGGCCGGGTGTGTTCAGAATATTGACACTCGAAATTGTTGTATCGAACTCGGCAAGGGTGCGCTCGCGCAGCGAGGGTGGCCAGACCTTGCGGATCCACTCGCTCGATTCGAAAGCGCTCCGGGTGCGGGTCACGTCCATCATCTCGAAGTAGGACGGGGGCGTGGATGTCACGAAGCGCGGCGAGAGACGCAAGGGATGATCATCGTCGAGGGGATCCGTGTCGGCGGTTAGTTGTCGCAGGGCGGGCGCGTCGGCCAGGAACGTGGTTCCGAAGAGTTCCGGGCGATCGAACCCGAGACCCCGCAGTGCGTTTCCGGTCACCGGATCGTTCCATTGCCTCGCGAACGTTTCCTCGGTCACCGGCCGGCCGCCGTCGGCGGTCCCCACGAGCATCCATTCGAGGCCGATCCCGGCCCAGAGCGAGCAGTCCTCGAAAACGTCGCAGAAGCCACGAATCATCGCGTTCGTTTCGCGGGCCGTCGTCTGATACACCGGAAGCCAGTAGGACGCGAGACCTCCGGGGGCGAGACGTTTGCGGATGAGCTCGAAGTACTCCCGCGAATACAGATTGACCACGCCGGATCCCTTGGGAGGCGGCGGTTCGGCGGTGATGATGTCGAAACGCTGGTCGGTGGTCAGGAGGAAGAACCGTCCATCTTCGACATGCACGCGGACTCTCGGATCGTCGAGCGGAAACGCGCCCGGCTTCGGAAACACGATGCGGCCGAGTTCGAGGATGTCTTTCGAGATATCCACGACGTCGACGGATTCGAGTTGCGGGTTATCGGCAAGAGCGCGGGCCGTGATCCCGACACCGTAGCTGATCAGCAGGGCTTTCCGGGGTGCTTGATGGAGAGCGACGGGCAGGTACACGAAGAAGCGCATGTAGCGGTCGGCGGTGAAGTTCGATCCCGACATCGAATGGGAGTTCGTGATGAGGCGATGCTCGGTGGGCTCGCCCCATGAGTCCCTGGCGAGATACGTGATCGTCTCGGTCAGGCCCTCGCGGTGGGCCTCGACACGGTGGCCCTGGGAAACGTAGGGAGCGGCCGGCCGCTTCGCCAGGTTGTTGCGCATCAGGCCAAAAGGGAAGAGGACGATGAGGGCGGTGAATGAGGTGGCGGCGATCCAGAAACCTGCCTTCGCCAACCGCGGCGTCTCGGCCCGGAGGCGGGCGGGGCGGGCGACAAGAAGGGCGACGACTCCATAACCCGCGGCGAGCAGGAAGAGAGTGCGCTCGATCCCGAGGCCGGGGAGAAGGAGGAAGGTCCCGATGAGCGGCCCGAACATCGCGCCGGTGGTGTTCGAGAACGCGATGGCTCCGGCGGCCCTCACGGCGTCGCGGCCCTCCGCCTTCACCGCGGTGCCCATCAACGTGAAGAGGGCGCCGGAAAGCAGCGCCGTGGGGAGCATCAGGCTCAGCGCCAGCCTGAGGACGGTTTCCGGCTCCACGATGGTGACCACGGTCGCGTATCGCCCCAGCACATCGGGGAGCGCCGCATAGGTCCACGCGGTGAGCGCGCCGGCCGCGAGGGCGAGGCCCGAGAGCCAACGCCAGGCGTCTTCATCCTTGCGGACCAGGCGGCCTGCGACCAATCCGCCCGTGCCAATGCCGAAGAGCACCACCGCCAACATCACCGCGAAGGCGAGGCTGGTTCCGAAGACGAAGAGGAGGAGAAGGCGGAACCACACGACCTCGAGCGCCAGCAGCAGCCCGCCCGCCACAAAGGCGGCGGCCAGCAGGCGGCGGGAGGTCCAGTCCATTGCGGGCCTGTCCGCGGGCGTGTCGACGACCACCGCACCCGGGGCCCCGGCAATGCGTCGAGACAACAGCAGCACGGAGGCGATGGCCCCTGCGTTCAGGGCTACCGCGCACCACGCCGTACCGCGGATACCGAACCTTTCGATCAGGAACATCTCGCCGGCGAGAGCTCCGGCCACCGCACCCAGGGTGTTCCACCCGTAAAGCGTGCCGAGGACCCGGGCGAAACGAGGCTCGCGGGCGGAAAGGGCCCCCGCGAGGACAGGCAGAGTGGCCCCCATCGCGGCCGCGGGAATCAACAGCAGGGCGAAAGCGACCACGAATCGGACTGCGTTCAACCGCACCGGCGAATCGAGCAGGGGCGTGAACACCGGCGACAGCGTGTTGGTCAGGGTCGGAAGCAGAATGACGAGCGCCAGCCCGGTAGCGCCGATCGCGGCCTCGAGTGAGGCGTAGACGACAAGGGGCCGCCGCAGGGTCGTGCGCCTGAAGCCCGCCAGCGCGTTGCCCAGCGCGAGGCCTCCCATGAAGCTGGAGGTGACGAGTGTGGTGGCCCAGATGCTGTTGCCCAGCATCAGGCCGGCCTGACGGAACCACAACGTCTCGAAGATCAACGCCGCAGCGCCCGAGACGAAGAAAACGAAACTGAGAAGGGCGATCAAACCGCCGCGATGCTAGCTGATTCCTCCAGGGGTTTTACCGGCTCCTCGCCTCCCACAACTGCGCCTCGATGAGCCGCCGAGCCTGATCGGTGTGGGTCAACATCTGCGAGAGGTAGCCCTCGGTCGCGGTCACGCGCGCGCCGGGAACATCGAAGGGCTCTCGAAGGGCCACGGACCGCAGGATCGCGTCCCACTGCGCGACTTCGCGGCGGCCGAGCACGCCGAGTTCCTGAAGGTCCTTCTCCTTCGCGAGCCTTCTTGTGCTCTTCACCGCGCGGCCGAAGGCTCGAGCCTCCACGGCGTCCTCCCACACGAGGCGCTGGTGGTCGAGAAAGCCGAAGCCGAGTTCGATCTTCACGCGGTCGAGTTCGGGACCCACCAGCGGGTCGAGACGATCGAGCAGCGCGTTCACTCGAGCGAGGCCGAGACCGCTGAGCGGCTGGGTCCGGGTCGCGACACGGGTCATGAAGTCCACGAGCCACCGGCGCTCCGCGGGAGGGAGGCGAGCCAGCGGGCTCGCGGTTACCTTCGGCAGGGTGCCTTCTGGAAGGGCGAGCAGGTCTTTCACGTGCCGGACCGGAATCGCGAGACTCAGCGAGTCCCCCGCGCGCGTTGCGGCCACGATGCCGATCAGCGTTCCCGTGGAATCGAGCAGCGCGCCCCCGGTGAATCCCGACGGCGCTTCCGAGGTGAACCCAATGTGTTCCACGCCGGGCGACTTCGTTTCGCGGAGGCCCGTGGTCATCCCCGAGACGACAGTGAGGTCCATCCCCTGCGCAGCGCCCACCGCGAACACCGGCGCCCCCGCGAGGGGAGGCGTGTCGCGGCCGACCTCGATGGGGGCCGCAGCACGCACGCGCAGTCGCGCGATGCCCTGGGTTTCCAGCACCGCGGCGATGACGGCGTCCCGGGTTCTCTCCTGCTCACGCACGCGCACTGAGAAGGCGCGGCTGATCAGCGGCCAGGCCGTGACGACTGTGTCATCCGCCACGACCACGCCGCTGCCCTGAGCCACCACATTGCGGCGACGGTCGAGGCACTCGACGACGACGACCGATGGTCGTGCGATGTCGAGGGCGGAGGTCGCGTCGAGAGTCGGCCGGATCAGGGGCGCTACTACCCGCGGTCCGCGGGCACGCTCACCGGGAGGGCGCCGCGGTAGGGGCCTGTCGTCGCACGCAGGAAGGAGGAGGGCGCACAACAGGGCGGCGGCGATCGAGGAACGGACCGGCGGCATGCGCCCTATTCTGCACTGCAATGACTGGCGTGAGTCATTACGCGGAACCCTTAGTGCGGAGGGCGATGGGCCTCGCCTGAACGAGCGGATCGCAAGGCTCCACTTAGAGCTTGGCGGGGCGGCCAGCTCCGCCTCGTCACATAGATGAACGCCATGCGGTCCGCGAATGTGAAGGCGAGCCAAGGCCCATCGTCCGCAGCTACCCACCGAGCGCGCGCGGGTTAGAGGTCGCTTCGACGGGACGGGGCCCGTCTGTGCTCAGCGACCGGGATTGGTCAATTAGCCACTTGGGGGATGAAGGCTATGGGGACGATGGGCTTGTCGATGGGGTCGCGCGGGCCGATGGTGATCTGCAGGGCGTCTTCGATCGAGCCCACGAGGTGGAACGTGAGGTCCTTCCGCACGTTCTCCGGCAGCTCCTCCTGGACCTGCTTCGCGTTCCGCTTGGGC
>JANNJB010000513.1:0-2037 GCA_031405615.1 Vicinamibacteria bacterium
GAAGCCCTCCCAGAGGCGGAGAAGCTGGCGGTTGCCCGCTTTGTCGATTCCCTGACTGCTCGCCTCAAGTCGAGCCCGGAGACTCCGGAGCATCTCTACGAGCGCATCGTCGGCAGGGCTGAACGCATTTACGCGCTTCACGGACCCCTCGGCGATTCGACCGCGGAGATACGCGAGTTGCGCCAGGGGCGGCAGCCAGCGAGAGGCACCAATCAATGAGCACGGTCTCCGTTCGCGGACGTCTCACAAGTCCGACCACACTCGTCCTTGAAAGCCCTGTCTTGACCCAACCCGAGACTCTCCAAGTCGAACTGACTCCGGCTCCACCCCGTGGTGACGCGAGACAATTCGTGAAGTTCATCGACTCGCTTCCTCCCGGCACAATGACGAAAGAGGAGATTGATCGTGAGATTGAGGATGTGCGTGGCGACTGGGACTGATGATCCTCTACATCGACACGAACGCCCTGATCTACAGTCTGACCGGCAAACCTGAGTTCAAGGATCCGGCGCGCCATTGGCTTGATTCCTTCGCCGCCCTCCAGGGCGCCCTTCTCGTTACCTCTCGGCTCACGGTTCTCGAGGCGCTCATCGGACCGCTGAAGCAGGCGGATGTCCAACGCACTAGTCGAATTGAGGCGGCCTTCAATGGGCTGGTCCTTCTGGATATCGATGACGTGACGGTTAGAAGGGCTGCAGCGATTCGAGCCGGTCACCCTCTTCGCACGCCTGATGCCATCCATCTCGCAGCGGCCCTAGAGTCAAAAGTGGATGTCTTCCTCACGGCCGACCGCCGTCTCAAGCAATTCTCGGAGTTGCGAGTGGCCGATGTGCTGCGCGACGACCCCCAGGCGTTTCTGGCGGGTCGCGTCCCCTAAGCAGGCTAGAAGCGATCGCCCGCTCGAGTAGGCCGCAGCCGCTCACGAGGCCTCGGCCTTCGCCTCGGCCGGGCCCATGGACTCGACGAGCTTCGTGAGCATTTGAACGCAACGAACCGCCAGCGCGCGAGCGCGAAAGCACTCCGAGGACGGCGTCAGGCGGCGCAGCCGGAGAACGTCGGCAAGAGCCGCGCATCCGGTCGCGGAGCCTCGCGCGACGCCGAAGTGGTACCGACGTTGCCGACGCGAAACCCGTCCGCAACCCTCTGCGAGGTTCAAAACCACGGAGAGACTGGCACGCTCGAACTGATCCCGGAGAACGCGATTCACGGAAGGAACGAGCGTGTTTGCCATGCACTGGAGTTCGAGAGCGACGTGATAGACGGTGAGCTTCTCGGCGTCGAGCACGCGGGACCCGTCGCCGTTACCAGCGGCACGATCCTCGGCGTCAGATGCGGCCAGGGCGAGAGCGAGTTCCGCGCCGGGGCGCGGACGCACGAACGGAACGGAAACGGCCGGGGCGGAAGCCCCGGCCTGCTGAACGAGTGAGAGTTCAGCGCTCATTAGCGGGACTCCTCAGCCTCGGCGCGACGCCGAGCCTCGTGCTCGCGTCGATCACGATGCATCGTCGCGAACTCAGAGCGGACTGCTCGACGGTAGTCCTCGACTTGCTGGCGTTCGATCCGAACGGAACGCTCCGCGGCCTCGCAGAGACCGGCGACCCGAAGGGCAAGATTCGCGGCTTCGATAGCCATGCACGGCTGAAGAACGCGACGCTTCGCGCCGCCAGCGAGAGCGGATGCGGCATCAAGTGCGGCACGGCGGGCGCAGGACCAGAAGCCCAGGCGCACATTGCGGAGGACGGCAGGAACGGTGCGGTCCAACTGCGAGTGGATGCGGAAATCCGAAACGACGATGCGAGCGACGAGAACGCAGAGCTCTTCGGCAAGCCGAGTGGGAAGCGACGGACCGTCATCGCCGAGTACGCGACCGCACGCGGGCGAATAGTGGTGGGAGGGCTTGCTTCGGACCAACGCCAACGGACTGGGCCCTCGCAACGAAAAAAGGGCGCACCCTAGGGTGCGCCCTTCTTTTCGGCTGGCCGATTCTTACGAATCCGCCCCGTACGTCCCGCCCGTGACTACCGCTTCTTCCGGGGT
>JANNJB010000514.1:0-25524 GCA_031405615.1 Vicinamibacteria bacterium
TACTTCCAGACGCTCAAGACACCGATCGTCGATGGACGCGACTTCAACGACACCGACGCGCGCGGAGAACTCTTCTCCGATACGGGCAGCGGTGTCGCGATCGTGAACCGGCGCTTCGCGGAACACTTCTTCCCGGGCAAGAGCGCCATCGGCAAGAGACTTGGATGGGGCGGCGGGCCCAACTCAAAACTCACGATCGAGATCATCGGTGTGGCTGCGGACTCTCTGTACGAAGGACCGCGTGAGGGAGTGCGGCGGCAGGTCTTCCTGCCCAATTCGGGAAAGAACGATGCTGCGTTCTACGTGCGGACCACGACGCCGTCGAGCAGCGCCTTCGCGATGGTTCGAGCCGAAGTGCGAGCCATGGACCCTTCGATTCCGGTTTTCGGCGTCAAGACCGTCGAGGGTCAGCTTGACGAGACACTGCTGACCGACCGGCTCATCGCCATGTTGTCCGCGGGTTTCGGCGTCCTCGCGACACTTCTCGCGAGCATTGGCCTCTACGGCGTCATGGCCTTCGTGGTGGTGAGGCGCCGGAAGGAACTCGGCATCCGGCTGGCGCTCGGCGCCCGGCCCGGAACCGTCACCGGTCTCGTAATGCGCGAGGTGCTGGCGCTCCTCGCAATCGGTCTCGCGGTGGGCGTCCCGACGGCACTCGGCCTCGGCCGCTACGTCTCCTCACAGTTGTATGGAGTTCAGGCGCACGACCCCTTCATCGCAATCGCCACGGTCGCGCTGTTGAGCGTTGTGTCGGCGGCCGCGGGCTTCATCCCCGCCCGCCGGGCCAGCAAAATCGATCCGATCCTGGCCCTTCGATACGAGTAGCCGCCGGCCCGAAGACCCTCAGCCCTGATTCATCAGCTCGACCAGCGACACCGGGCCCGCTGAACGCCTATCGCCCGTAACGACGCGTCGAAGGTACCCCGCCTGGCCAAGGTGGAAAGACGCATGCGAGCACAGGTGCTGCAGGAAGAGCGCGGTCCCGATCTCTTTGCCGGGCACCGGGCTCGCCGGGTAGACCCTCGCGAGAACTTCCGCGGACAGGCCGGGAAGCGTCTTCTCCACTGCGGCGATCGCCGCGTCGAGTTCAGCTTTGATCTCCGCCCGCGTGCCTGACGAACGAGAAAACTCGAGTTCCCGGTTCCGAACGTAGCCCGTTCCGCCGAGCACGGCGCCGATGAAGTGCTGGAGGTTCCCCGCCACATGAAGCGCCAGGTTTCCCGTCGAGTTGGTGATGCCGGGAGCGGACTTCCAGACTGAGGCATCGTCTTGGTACAGGTCGAGTTCACGCGCGACTGCCTTCAGTTCGCGCACCAGGAGTGTCGTGAGGTTCGTGGTGAAGTCGTTCATCGTGGCGCAGACTACCTTGGGGCGGGCTACACTGCCCGCAAACCGTCACCTGTCTGGAGGAAGATCATGGGAATGCCGAATCGTCGTGAGTTCGTGGCCCTGAGTGTGGGCACCGCTGCCGCCTCGCGCGTATCCGCGTTCAGTGCGCCGGCGCCCGCGGCCGCCCCGCGCGGAGACCTCGTTGCGATGTCTCTCGGTGAAGCTTCTCGACAGATTCGGGCGCGGCAGGTGACATCGATGGAATTGACGCGGGCGCTGCTCGACCGGATCAAGGTCTACAACCCGAAGCTGAACGCGTACATCACGGTGATGCGCGCCGAAGCGATGGCGCAGGCGGCGCAGATGGACGAAGAAGCGAAGGCCGGGAAGTTCCGCAGTCCACTTCATGGCGTCCCCATCGCTTTGAAGGACAACGTCGACACCGCGGGCACGCGAACCACCGCGGCGAGTCAGGTATTCGACGATCGCGTTCCCGACGAGGACGCAGACGTCGCGCGGCGACTCAAGGAGGCGGGCGCGGTCATCATCGGCAAAACCAACCTGCATGAGTTCGCGAACGGCGGATCCTCGGCTTCCACCTACTTCGGACCCGTCCGGAATCCATGGGCTCTCGACCGCATCCCCTCCGGTTCCTCCGGCGGGTCGGCCGCGGCGGTGAGCGCCGACCTCGCCTTTGGAGCGCTCGGCACCGACACCGGCGGATCGATCCGCCAGCCCGCGGCCTTCTGCAGCATCGTGGGTCTCAAACCCACCTACGGCCTCGTCTCCATCCGGGGGATCATCCCGCTCATCTATTCCCTCGATCATTGCGGGCCGATGACGAAGACCGTCGAGGACGCGGCACTGCTGCTGAATCACATGACGGGCTACGACTCGCACGATGTCGCGAGCGTGGAACACCCGCGCGAGGACTACGTCGCGGCATTGAAGCAGCCGGTTTCCGGAATGCGTCTCGGCATCCCGAGGGCGCCCTACTTCGATCGACTGGACGAAGAAATCGCGGGGGCGGTGGAGAGTGCCATCGGCGTGTTGAGCGGTCTCACGAAGACGACGGTGGACTGCCGCCTTCCGAGGACCGCGGGTTTCGACGCTCTCTCCCTCGGCGCGGAACGCGTCGCCTATCACCTCGAATTGTTCCGGCGGAATTCCAACCGCTATTCGCTGCACGTCCGCCAGAGCCTCGAGGCCACGATCAAGTCGATGAACGACGGAGACGCTCAGCCGTGCGCGGAGAAAGTCGTCGACTACGTGAGTTCGCAATGGAAGCTCTCTCTCCTGCGCAAGAACATAGACGCCGCGTTCACGAACTTCGACCTCGTGGTTCTGCCCACGATGCGAATCATGCCGCGGACGATCGACGACGCCTTGAACCGCGAGCGGGTGAGTGTGCCCCGGGAACCCGAGTCCGTCTCGAACTGCGCGCCCTTCAATACGTTTGGTCTCCCGACCATCTCGGTTCCCTGCGGCTTCTCGAAGAGCGGCCTGCCCATCGGCCTGATGATCGCTGGCCCACGTTTCTCTGAAGGCAAGGTGATGGCGCTCGCCCATGCCTACGAGAAGGCGACCCAGTGGCACACGAGACGACCCACCCTGACTCCCGACATGGTGGTGCCGGCCCTGAAGCCTGAAGCGCCCGCAACCCGAGGCTCAATAGAATGAATGCGAACCGGAGGAGCCTATGAGCAGAAGCACCTCGCGAAGGAGTACGGCCCGTATGCGATCACGTGGGGCCATTCAAGTTCACCCACGATCTACGGCGACACACTCATCCTGCAGTGCGACCATGAGCCGGCGTCGTACCTTTTGGCGCTCGACAAGAAGACCGGCGCGCAGAAGTGGAAAGCCGATCGCGGCAAGGGCCCGCGCTCGTACAGCACACCCACGATCGTCACCGGACCAGGCGGCGACGAACTGGTCGTGAACTCGAGCCTGCGTCTCGAGGGCTACGACCCGAAGAATGGCGAACGCCTGTGGTTCTATGAAGAGGCGAACAACTTCCCCACCACCGTGCCTTCGTTCGCAGACGGTGTGATCGTGACGAGCCGCGGCTATCGCAGCGGTCCCTACAGCTCAGCGGCCGCTTCATGGCCTCACCCGTGATCGCGAAGGGCCGACTCCTCCTCAAGAGCGACGACGAGCTCATAGCCGTGGGCAAGTGAGTTTGCATCACCCCGTGCTGCGGGGCGTCGCGTTCGCGCAGCGGCTGACCGGCGTATGAAGCGCCGCACCTGATTTCGCCTCCTGGGGCAAACTTTCCTTGCAAGAATCGGACTTCGAGCGGCCGGGCTCATCGGCTAAACCCAATGGGCTGAACGATTCAACTCACCTGTCGGATGGCATTGCTCTTGCTGCCTTCTGGAGGGTATGACTTGCTCGACCCTCTTCATCCTTGCCGCCGCTCTCGGCACAACCCCGACCCCAGGCGCCTTCGACCGCGTCTTGCGCCTGCAGGTTCTTCTCGATCGGGCCCATTTCTCGCCCGGGGAACTCGACGGCGCGCATGGCAAGAACCTCCGCGCCGCGGTGGCGGCTTACCGTACCCAGATTATGAAACGGACAAGGGCCACCGACGCCGATGTCGCAGACACCCTCGCGAAGACGGACGACGCGCCGATCCTGGTCGCCTACACGATCGCGGAAGCGGACGTGGCCGGCCCCTTCGTGGAGATCCCCCCCGACCTCATGGATCAGGCGAAACTGCCCGCCCTCGGTTATTCCTCGGCCATCGAAGCACTGGGCGAGCAATTCCACGCGAGCCCAAAACTCCTCAAGCGCCTCAACCCCGGCAAGAGCTTCACGGCCGGCGAGGAGATCCAGGTTCCAAACGTCCAACGCGTGGCCCCAGGCAAAGCGGCAAAAGTTGTAGTGAGTCTCCGCGACCAGTCGGTGATGGCGCTCGACAAGGACGGCGTGCCGATCGCCAGATACCCGGCCACCCTCGGCAGCAGCCGTGACCCCCTCCCACTCGGCGGTTGGAAGATCAACGGCGTGAGCAGGAACCCGACCTTTGCCTACAACCCGGACCTCTTCTGGGACGCCAAGGCGGATCAGGCCAAAGCCACGCTGCCGGCCGGCCCGAACGGACCGGTGGGTGTGGTGTGGATCGACCTCTCGAAAGAATCCATGGGAATTCACGGAACCCCCTCGCCGGCCCTGGTCGGAAAACGCGAATCTCACGGCTGTATCCGGCTCACCAACTGGGACGCCAGCGAGCTTGCCGGACTCGTATCGCCTGGCCTGCCCGCGCTTTTGCAGAGGTAACCGATGAAGTTCCTGCTCTTCGCGCTCGGTGTTCTCACGGGCACCGTCGCGACCTATCTTGTCCTGACCCGGGTGTGGTGGCCCGACGTGCGTCTTCAGGGCGCGCACGAGGTTCCGGCCGTCGTAGCCGTCGCCGTGCCTTCGCCCTCACCGTGGCCATCCCCGCTCCCATCACCAGGAGACCCCGCGAGCCTTGCGACCCCCGAAACCCCCATCGGCGTGATCCCGGAATCCTGGCCGCAGCCCCCCATCGCTCAGTTGACGCCCAGGCCGCTCGTCGTCGAGGCCTCGCCGTCGCCGGCCCCACCGATCGAAACCAGAACGCTCGAACTGCCTGTGCTCCAGACCGATCTCGACCGCCTCCGCGCGCGGTCGCTCATGATTCCCGTCCAGGGCCTGTCCGCGAAGTCGCTGAGCGACACGTTCAAGGACAGCCGCGGCGGCCGCGTGCATCAGGCCATAGACATCATGGCGCCGCGAGGAACGGCGGTCCTCGCCGTCGATGACGGGCGCGTGGAGAAACTCTTCACAAGCAAGCAGGGCGGTATCACGCTCTATCAGTTCGATCCGTCGGGCGAGTACTGCTACTACTACGCCCATCTCGACAGCTACGCGCGCGATATCGCGGACGGCCGGGTCCTCCGCAAGGGCGACGTGATCGGCTACGTGGGCTTCACGGGGAACGCCTCTCCAGCCGGCCCCCATCTGCACTTCACCATCTTTCGCCTCGGCGAGGGGAAACGCTGGTGGGAGGGAACCGCGATCAACCCGTTTCCGCTCTGGGGAACCGCGGCCAAGCCCCAGGGGAATTAGCCCCTAGCCATTCTGCCGCGCAGGCTCCTAGGGTTTCGTCAGTTTCGCTTTCGCCAGGGTACGAACGTTGTTGTCCGAATCCTGCAGGGCCTTCGTGAGGAGGGGTTGGGCGAGGGGCCCCAGGTTCCCCAGCGCTTCCACGGCGGCGTAGCGCACGTCGAGGTGGGGAGACTCGATCTGCTCGGCCAGCAGGGGAAGAGCCACGTCCGCGACGGAAGGCCCAATTTCACCCAGGCCTGAGGCCGCGATCGATCTGGCCTCGCTGGTTCCCACCCGAATACATTCCTTGTAGAACGCGAGCGGCTCCTCGATCACCCCAAAGCCGACAAGAACTCCCGCGGCGCAGTTTCGAACGGACGCCGGCGCCGTGGCCCGACCGAGAACCGAGAGAAGATCAGGGATCGCTTCGCGCGCCGCCTCATTCGCCACCGCGGTGGCGGCGTCGCACAAGATGAGGTTGTGGTCCGAGGTCTGGAGCTGTTCCCGGGCGCGCGCGATGCGGCCAAGCCGGTCCCTCGTGTTCGCTTCGGCGACGAGCTTTTGCTGGGTCGCCGCCTTTTCCTCGATCCTGAGCTTCTCCGCCGCCTCCTGAATGGACTGAAGCCTGGCGTCCTCCAACGCTTTGCGCGAGGTCCGCCGGGAATCACGCTGCCAGAAGATCAGTCCGACCAGGAGCGCTCCCACGACTATGGGGGCGCCGGCCGCGATGCCTGTGGGCCGCCAGGGAAAAGGCGCGCCGGTTTCCCGGAAACGGATCAGCCCCTTCGCGAAAGTGGCGATTCCCGCGGCCGCCGCGCCATAGGCGAGGAGGAACCTCCCGCCGGGCGGGGCCAGGAGAAAGGAGGCCGCGCTCACGGTCAGGCCGATGGACATCCAGAGAGCGCCCCGGATGAGGCTCCCTTCGGCGCCGCGATCGTTGGAAGCCCGCATCACGTGTCGCGCGAGACGATAGCATCGCGTCCCACGGCCATGACCACGACACTTCGTCTCCTGCGCCTCGCTCTCGTGATCGGGACCGCCGCCGTGGCCCCGGCCTGTGGGCTCGGCAAGGAAGGCCCGCCATCCCCTTCACCGGGATCCGTCTTCTTCGAGATCGAGCCCGTGGATGCGCGGGACAAGGCGCGGCTGGGCTGGCTCGCGACGTATCGAAGTGATGGACGTGTCGCGCGTTTCCGGATCGAGCTGGAGCCCGAGGCGAAAGGCGCTACCCTCCCCGCGTTCGTCCGATGCAGTCTGCATCGCGAACCGGGATCGGACGGCGCCATCCTGGTGCAGGCGCTGGCGGCGGCCCTCGGCGGATCCGCACCCGCGCCCGGGACCGGCGTCCTCGGCATCGAAGCAACGAGCGTGATCCTCGCCCGCGATCTCTCCCGCGGAGGCGAGGGGAATCAGGTCGCCGGTGTTTTCGGGAGCGAACCCAGCGGCAGCTGGATCTCAACCAAGCTCTTTCTCTCCGAGGCCGAGATCTTTCTGAATCTGGACCCGGTCGGGGGCTACGGAGAGTTTTCGATGAAGGATGAGGCATACACCAGCGATGTGCTCCGCGTGCTGGGCCGGCTCCTTCAGGGCGAGGCGATGGAGGGCGTCGTCGATCTCGATCCCGCTCCCGAAGAAGGCCCCGCAGAAGTCGCGGAGGCGGCGGCGGCCACCCCTTCTCCCGAACCGACGCCGAGCCGCGACGAGGTCCGGGTCCTCGCTCTCATGGATAAGGCCGGTCCCGACCGCACTCAGGGCGAACGGTTGAAGGCGTTCGACGAACTCGCGAAGATGGGCGGCATCGCGAAGAGCGCGGTTCCGGTTTTCCTGATCGCCCTTCGGGATGAGAACTCGGTGACCCGCGAAGCGGCCTTGAGGAAGTTCCCAAGCATTCGACCGGACCCATCGGTCGGCCTCGACGCCGTGAGACCTCTCCTCAAGGACCCTTACCCACTCACCCAGTCCCTCGCCGCTTCGGCCCTCGCGGACTTCGGCCAGCCCCAGGAAGCGGTGGCTCACCTGACGCCTCTGCTGAAAACGAACGCATCGACCTGGGCCGCGGCCGCTCTCATGCGCATCGGCGCCCACGCCGGACCCGCGGTCCCCGCACTCACGGAGATGCTCGAGAAGAGCCAGAGCCCAGGCGTCGGTTATGCCGCATGCATGGCTCTCGCCGCGATCGGCCGACCCGCGGCTCCGGCCCTTCCCGCGTTGCGCCGTGCGTCCGCCGATCCCGAGCCTTCGGTGAGCCAGGCCGCCATCTACGCGATCAAGCAGATCGAGGGCCGGTAGGGGAAATCGGTTGTTATTCTGCGGCGTATGCCGACCAAACGCAGCGGGCCGGGGCTCGCCTACGCGGAACACTGGGACAAGATCGCGCACCGTTGGACGGCCGAGGTCTTCAACACACTCTTGTGCGCGCGAAGTCCCGTGGTGCGCGAAGGGCTCAAGGCCGCGGCGCGTAAGTCAGCGAACATCGCTGATTTCGGGTGCGGCATCGGAACGTATCTTCCGCTCCTGAGCCGTCTCTTCGATGAAGTGCACGGCTTCGAGCAGTCGCGCAAGTGCGTGGAGATCGCGCGCAAGCGCATGCGTTCCCGGAAGAACGTACAGGTCGACGTCGCGCACCGCGCCACTCCCTCGATGCGAAATCGGTTCGACGCCGTCCTCTGCGTGAACGTGGCCCTTCACCCCGAAAGGAGCGAGTGGCACCAGGTGCTCCGGTCGATGAAGGCGATGCTCCGGCCCAGGGGACACTTTCTCCTGGTGGTTCCCTCCCTCGAATCCGCGGCGCTTTTGAACCGCGCTCGCCGGCCGCACATCGATCCTCTGGTCCCGGCGGTGAGGCACTTCCGCCCCCGCATCCGCCCCGGCGTGGTGCGTTTCGGCGGCGTGGCGACGAAGCACCATTCCAAGGCGGAGCTTCGCTCGGAACTCAAGGCCCTCGGCCTCACCGGCATCCGCCTGAAGAAGGTCGAGTACACGTGGCGCAGCCACGGCATCACACCGCCGCCGGCTCTTCGATCGCTGAAGCCGTGGGACTGGTTCGTCAGCGCGCGACGCTCGACCTAGCTAGCGCAGGCCGAATTCACTTCGGCCGGAGCGCGGGGGTTTGGGGGGCGGAGCACCATGCGGCCCCCCAACTCAGAGATGACGCACCGCCGCGCCGCCGAGGGCGAACCAGAGGAAGCCCATGTTGGGCGCGAGTTCGCCCTTCACCAGCATCGCATCGACTCTCGATGGCTCGAACCAGTGGAGATCCGTGAGTTCCTCTTCCTGCGCTGCGAAGGCTTCAAGGGTCAAACCGGTGCGGCCGAGGTACATGGCGGCGTGGTACGTCACGTTGATGATCTCGCGACCCAGGGACGCGGCGTAGCGAATGTCGCGAAGGCCGAGTTCGGTGCGGACGTGCCGCGCGCGGATTGGTTGGCCGGTCGGGACGGGGGCGTCGAGATCGGCGACGATCGCGACCCGAGAGGCGTCGGCCCGCCCGAAGAGCTCCTCGTTCGCCTCGCGCAGGAGTGCTCGATCGAACGTCTCCCCCGCCTGGACGTGGCCGCCGACACTCTTGTCCCAGAGGCCCCCGTTCTCCTTGTCGCCGCGGCGTCGCTGCAGGAGGATGCGCCCATCGTTTCCGACGAGGAGGAGCTGAACCGCGCCTGCGGCATAGCCCTTCGCCTTCGCGTCACCCCGTTCCATCGAACCCACCACGACGCCCGCAGCGTCGTAGACATTCAGCAGTTCGTGAACGCGCTCGCTCACTCGGACTTCTTGGCCCGCGTGAGGAACTGGAACATCACACGGCGTGCGAAGGCCGGCCAGCGTTCGTCGAGGATGGGAACAGCGGCGGTGGCGCCGGGTTCGTTCCACACGTTGGTCGGGCCGGTGACATCCCAAAGCAGATCCGCGCCTTTGAGCCCGGCCGCGGCGAGCGCCTTGTCGGGCTTCCCTCCGTTGCCCGAGTACTGATTCGCGTAGACCCTGGTCCGATCCGAGAACGCGCCAACGTCAAAGGGACCCTGGCCCGGAAAGAGGCTGTCGAGGCCGAGGACGGCGACGCCGAACGAATTGTTGTCACGGATCTCGTTCTCGGTGACCTCGGTTTCGTCGGCGGCCAGGATGAACACGCCCCCGCCCGAGGGCACTTTCGCCACAATTGCCGCGGGATCCGCGAAGTTCTCGTGGTTGTTGCCGATGATCCGGTTCTTGGCGACCCTGGTGCGTCTGGCTTCCTTCGAAGGATTGCCGGGCAGGGCGAAGACCAGAATGCCTCCGGCATTGTTGTAGACATGGTTCCGTTCGACCCTGGCGTCGACCGAGTTCTCGATCTCGATCCCGGTCACGTTGCCGTGCGCGATGCAGTCTTCGACCACGATGCCCTTCGACTGGCCGACATAGATCCCGGCGTCGCGGGCGCCGATCACTTCGACCCGCTGCACCTTGACGAAGGAGGAGCGGACCGGATAGACGCCGTAGAGGCCGGTGTCCTCGAGCTTGAGATCGCGAATGGTGACGTTGGTGGTCTCCTGGGCGACCACACCGTTTCCGGTGTAGTGGCGGACCTCGAAGTTCGCCATGGTGAAGTCGCTACCCGTGGCGATAACCGCGTCCGAGAGAACCCCGTGACCGTCGAGTGCTGGACGAGTGGCGCGAGTACCGTCGCCTCCGATGAGGGTGATCTTGTCGGTGTCGATCGTGATCGATTCGTAGTACTCGCCCGGCTGAACGCGGATCACCGAGCCGGGGGCGGCGCGATCGACGGCGTCTTGAATCGATTCGCCGGGCTGGACCACGAACTCGCCCACCGCGGGAACGACCTTCTTCCCAAGGCCGGTGTTGAGACGGACGGCGACCGCTCGCGCGGGGTTGGTTAGACGCGCCACCACCGGGAGCGTGGAAGGCACGCGCCGGGGCGGGTCGGCGAGAGCGCTCTCGTCGGTCAGGGCGTGCAGGAAGGCGATGAGATCCGCCTTCTGCTGATGAGTGAGGTGGATCGGGCGGATCTTGTCGTCGAGATTCGGCGTTTTCACGCCCATGCCGGGTCCACCGCCCAGCGCATAGAAGTCGACCACTTCCGCAAGCGTCTGGAACCGTCCGTTGTGCATGTAAGGCGCGGTCAAGGCCACATTTCGCAGCGTGGGCACCTTGAAGGCGCCCTTGAGGCCCGTGCTGCCCGCGATCTCCCCACGCCCGCCATCGAATGCTTCGTCGTCCAGTTTGGGCACGCCGATGACCTTGAAATTGGGGCTCGAAAAGGTTGGGAGTGAATGGCATTCGAAGCAGCGCGCCTGGCCGGAGCGGAAGATGTCGAAGCCGCGCCGTTGCGAGACGGTGAGGGCGGCCCGGTCGCCGGCCGTGTACCGGTCGAAGGGGGATCGGCTCGAAAGCTGGGTCCGTTCGAACGCCGCGATCGCCTTGACCACGTTCGGGAGGTTGATCGACGACCCCATGTGGCCGCCAAAGGCCTGATCGAAGAGAGACTGGTACTCGGGCAAGGTCGCCATTTCGCTCGAGAGATTGGCGTCGGTCTCGCCCATCTCTTCGGGCGCGGTGATCGGATTGCGCGCCTGGTCTTCTAGGTCCTTCGCCCGGCCGTCCCAGAACTGCGTCTCGCTGAAGGCGGCGTTCCAGATCGAAGGCGCGCCGCGCCGGATCAGCCGGCCGCCGGTGCGCGCGGGCCCGAGGCCCTTGCCTCCTTCACCCATCGAACGTCCGCGACCATCCGCATAACCAAGATCGGGATGGTGGCACGTAGCGCACGACATGTCGTTCTTTCCGGACAGGACGGGATCGTAGAAAAGCAGCCGGCCAAGGGCGGCGCGTCTGCCGAATTTGGGATCGCCGATCGCGTTGTCGGGCCTCTGGGGCATGTCCGGCCAGCGGCTGCTGAGTCCGCCCGCTCCGCTCGGACCGGCGGTATTCGTAGCCCCTTCGTTGTCGACCGGGACTTCCATCGACGCGACCGTCGCGATGGCGGCGATGGGAATGGCTATGAGCAACCCGAGGATCGTGAGGGCGATGCGCTTGCCTCTGGGTTTTGGCGGCGGGGCGAAACGCGCCACCTTCGGCAGGGGCGCGTACGAGGGGTTAACGGGCCTGGAGGGCGAGGGCATGTTCTCCCTGTTCGACCCGAAGCCGCCCGAAAAGCCATGGCCCCGCAACAACCACCCAGGACACACACACGAGGCCGGCGAGGTAGAAGACGTTGCGATACGCCGACATCGGATCGTCCGCGCCACGGCCGAGCGCCACCATCAGGCCTCCGCACATCGGCCCGAGAAACATGCCGAGGGCTCCCGCGGTGTTGACGAGCGCCATCATGCGGCCGCGGGACTCGGAGGGAACGAGAGTCGCCGCGTAGCAGAGCACCGTGCCGTACATGAAGGAGGAGGCAACGCCTGCCGCGACCATCGAGGCGACGAGCAGCATCTTCGGGGCCACCCCGAGCGAAGCGATCGCCGCGCCATAGATGAGGGTAGCGAGGCCGAGAAGAGCCGCGCGCGGGACCCGGTCGCCCATCCGGCTCGCGGGGTACATCAAAAGGGCGAAGGGCAACATCAGCATCGAATAGAGGAGGCCCACACTGCGGTCGGTCAGCCCGTGCGTCTTCGTCGCGAACAAAGCGAAGGTCACGATGATCAGGCCCACCGTGAAGCGCTCGATGAAAGCGGCGGACAGCGGGCCGAAGACATTCGGATCCCTGAGCGAGATCGGTCGGGGGGTGACCTCGGCGCTTTGCTCCTTCGGCAGCGTCGAGGCATAGAGAAAAGGGGCCGAGGCGGCGACGATGAGGGACAGGGCCGCGCCCACGAGGAAGGGAAGACGGGCGCTCTCCCCCACAAGAAGTCCGCCGAGACCCGATCCGAAGGCGATCGCCAGCATCACGGCGCCTCCGGCCATGCCCATCGCCCGCCCCGCGCCCACCAGCGGCTTGTAAGCGGCGGCCCGGGCCAGGAGGAGACTCGCGGCTCCGAGGTGCGCGGCGCCTTCGAGGGTCCTGAGTACGAGGACGAGAGGGGTGGCGAGGGGAAGGGAGACCACAGCGAGCAGGATCGCGTCGAGACCGGCCAGGGCCATCAGCCAACGCGCCGAAGACGCTCCGCCGGAGGAGGCGAGGCGCGCGACAAGAGGCGTGATCAGGATGCCGCCGAGCATGTTGAGCGACATGAAGGCGTGCATGGGGCCTTCAGCGCCTTGATGGACCTGAGCGAAAAGGGGCCGGATGGCGGGGGCCAGCAGAGTCGCCGGCAACATTTGAAGGAAGACGGCGGCGATCAACCAGTGGAGTGACGCGTGTTTCGCGTCCATCTCCGAAAGATCCGCCGGGCGAGCCTCCCTCACCCGACGGATATTCTCACGCCCTCCGCATTTACGAACAGCAGGTGGGACCGCAGCAGGCAGCCTTCGGTTCAGGCTGGGTTGCAATGGCGGGCGCCACTCCGGGCTTCCGGGCGCGGAAGGTCAAGGACCTCACGGACCCGCGCAGGGAATCGACGCTGACTCCGGCCTTTGCCGCCAGTCGTTCAGCCTCGGGCCGCGCGTGCTCGATGACCACGGCCCCGTAGTCGACGTCCTTGAGCACCTCGATCTCGCCGAGCCCGGCGTCCTCGATCATCGCGAAGTACTTCTCGCGCATGGCCGCTCCGGAGATACAGCCGACGTAGGCGTAGATGTCCTGCTCGATCTCGGGCGGGAGAGGCTTGTCGAGAACGATGTCCGAGATCACGAGCCGGCCGCCCGGCTTCAGGATCCGCGCGATCTCCTTGAAGACCACCGCCTTGTCCGGAACGAGGTTGATCACGCAGTTGCTGGTGATCGCGTCCACGGTTCCGCTGTCCACGGGCAGATTCTCGAGCCGGCCCTCACGAAACTCCGCGTTGGTGATGCCGGCCTTCGCGGCGTTGCGCTGGGCGCGGAGCAGCATTTCGGGCGTCATGTCGACGCCGATCACCCTGCCCTTGGGTCCCACCGCATCGGCCGCGAGGAAGACGTCGATCCCGGCGCCCGAGCCGAGGTCCACCACGGTCTCCCCGGGCTGCAGCGCGAGGTGGTCGATCGGAGCGCCGCAACCGAGGCCGAGGTTGGCGCCCTCGGGCAACGCACCCAGTTGTTTCCTCGAATAGCCGATGTCGAGGGTCACGGCCTCCTCTCCGCCCGTCCCGCAACCAGATGCGCCGCAGCATGATCCCCCCTCGACGGCGATGGCGGCGTATTTCCCACGGACGTCTCCGACGATCTTTTCCTTGTCCTGACGTTCGAGCGTTTCCATTACTTCTTCCTCCTGGTGATTGAATTCAAACGGACGATTTCTTGGGTTTCTTCGGCGCAACAGTTCTCTCGCATGAAGTCCACGAGACCGGCAATCGACGAGAAATCCACGGTGTAGATGACGCTTCGACCGTCGCGCCGGGCCGTGACCAGACCCACCCGCGCCAGTTCGGCAAGATGAAACGACGCGTTTGGAGGTGAGATGTCCATCCGCGTCGCGATCTCTCCGGCGGCCAGGCCGAGGGTCCCCCGACGCACCAGCAATCGGAAGACCGACAGCCGGGTTTCGTGGGCCAGGGCGCCGAGCCGCTGAACCGCTTCTCTTATTTCCATGTTTCTATTATTATAGAAACGTCGAAACCGTGTCAAGTGTTCCGTCGTTTCTCTTGAGGAGAGGCCCCTGCCTCACAGAGGGCGCATGACTTCCGTCAGTAGCGCGCACGTCGCGGAGCCTGTAAAAGTAGCGCCATGAACCTCAAAGCCCGTCGTGCCGTGTGGTTCGGCCTCCTTCTCGCCGCCCTCGCCTACCATGGCGGACGGGTCGGGCTCCTGGTGTCGACCCTCGCCCAGGGGGAACTGTTTCCACCGGCGCCCTTCCAGTTGCGGGGCCCGACGACCGAGGTTCGCTCGCGCACCGAAGCGGCGGCCGCGGCCGGCCTCGAGGTCGGCGATACCGTGCTTCGCGTCGAAGGGCGCGATCTGCATGGCTACGCCGATGTTGTCGCCGGACTCAAGCTCGCCGCGGTCAGCCGACGCTCCGTAGCGGTGGAGGTGAGCGGGTCCGCGGGTGTGCGAACCCTGCAACTTCCCGTGCCCGCTGCGCCGGGTGCGCCCTCATGGACCGCGATCGCGGGGGCGCTGGTCCTTGAGGCTGTGGTCCCACTCCTCTTTCTGGCCGTCGGGTTCTCCGTCGCCCATCTGAAGATCGGGGACACCGCGGCCTGGCTCCTGCTCTTCATGATGCTGACGTTCTCGGCCCTGGCCCGATCGCAATTCGTGATGCTCGACCGCCTCGGCCCCGCCTCGGGCGCGGCGGCGGGAATGTGGGGGGCGTTCTTCGCCTCCGCGTGGCCCTTCGCCATGCTCTCGTTCGCCCTCGTTTTTCCAGAGAGGCTGCCTCTGGACGTCCGGCTCCCCTGGCTCAAGTGGCTGATCCTCGGACCCTTGCTCGCGTTCACGACCCTCGAAGCCCTCACGAACCTTGCGATCGCGTCCTTCACCCTGGCCGCGCCCTTCGTGAGCCTGAATCGAAGCGCGGGGCGTGTCGGCTTCGTGCTGATCTACGTCACGATGTCCTTGTTCTTCACCACCCTGGGCGTCAAGTTCGGCACCACCAAAAACCCCGACGCCCTGCGAAGGCTGCGCATCCTGATGACCGGCGCCTGGATCAGCATGACTCCGGTGACCATCATCGCCACGGTGGCGCTGCTGACCGGCAGAGGCTGGAATCAGGTCGGGCCCGACACGGTGCGCGCGGTCGCGGTCCTGATGATGCTCATCTTCCCGCTGACCCTGGCGTACGTGGTGATCGTGCACAAGGCCATGGGTGTCGGCATGGTGATCCGTCAGGGACTGCAGTACGCGCTCGCCCAGCGCGCCCTTCGCTTCGTGCAGATCCTGGTCGGCGTTTCGGTTCTGTTCGCACTGACCGACATCCTGACCGACCCCGAGCAGCGTCAGGTCGACCGGTTGCAGTGGATAGGCTTTGCGTTGCTCTTCGTGGTGTTCATGCAAAAAGGCGCCGACCGCTTCAGGGCGTGGATCGACCGGCGCTTCTTCCGCGAGGCGGTGGACGCGGAGAACATCCTGGCCGATCTTGGCGACCGCGTGCGCTCGATCGCCGACCGACGCGAGTTGCTCGAAACCGTGTCGCGCAAGATCGGCGAGGCCCTCCACGTGCCCAAGGTCGCGGCCTTCATCCGCGGCGACTCGGGTTTCGTGCCGGCTTTCGCCACCGGCTACGCCGGGGACGCGGTGGCCCTCGAGTTCGGTAACGCGGGTGTCCTCACCCGCTGCGTCGCCGCCTTGCAAAAGCCTCAGACCGTCTATCTCGACGACAATCGTTCATGGGTCCGCCGGGAGAATATTCCGGAGTCGGACGCCGCGAAACTCCGTGAGCTGAGTTCCGAGGTCCTCATTCCCCTGCGCACCAAGACCGCGGTGGAGGGTTTCCTGAGCCTTGGACCCAAATCTTCCGAAGCGGCGTACTCTCCTTCGGACCTCCGCCTGCTCCAGTCCGTCGCCCACCAGACGGCACTCGCCCTCGACAACTCCCGTCTGGTCGATCAGGTGGCGAGCGAGGTGGCCAAGCGGGAGCGGATCACCCGGGAGATCGAAATCGCGCGCGAGGTCCAGTTCACCCTTCTGCCGCAAGCAGCGCCCGTGATCGCCGGCCTCGAACTCGCGGGACACTGCCGGCCCGCCGCGGGGATCGGCGGCGACTACTACGACTTCATCCCGCTCGAAGGCGAACGATCCATCGGCCTCGCCATCGGCGATATCGCGGGCAAGGGCATCCCCGCGGCGCTCCTGATGGCGGGTCTTCAGGCCGCGCTTCGGGGGCAGGCGCTTTCGCGAAGCCGCGATCTCAGCCGGCTGATGACGAACATCAACAAGCTGATCTTCGAGTCGTCGCCGGCCAATCGCTACGCGACCTTCTTCTACGGCGAGTATCGGAACGGCGCGCTCAACTACGTCAACGCAGGGCACAACGCGCCCGTTCTGCTTCGTCGCGACGGAGGGGTCGAAAGGCTGGAGGCGGGCGGTCCGGTCATCGGTCTGATGGACTTCGCGGTCTTCACGGAAGCGTCCGTGACCGTGCATCCGGGCGACGTCCTGCTCGGCTACACCGACGGGGTTTCAGAGTGCATGAACCCGCGTGAGGAGGAATGGGGTGAGGACAGACTCATCGCCCTCCTCCGCGAAAGCCGCGACGTGGCCGCCGCGGATCTGTTGAGCCGCGTCATGACCGAGGCGGACGGCTTCGCGAGCGGAGCCAAACAGCACGACGACATGACGCTGATCGTGATGAAGGTGGCCTAATACCCCTTCACGACCGGGAAGTCTTCGAGGCGATAACCCGAACACGGACGCTGCAGGGCGACCGGCTTCGGCTGGTCCTTGAAGAGCCCTTCCCAAAGACCCTCCGCGGCGGCGTGGGCGGCGATTCGATGGCCGAGCGGATTTGGATGAACCACGTCGACGCGCACATCGCGGAACGGGTAGGGCGCGAAACACGGAAGCATGTCGATGGCGATCAGGCCGGATCTTTCGGCCGCGGCCAGGATCCGCGCGTGGAGGTCTTTGTACGGATAGTTCACGAACTGATTGCCCAGGACCGGAAAGATCGCAACCGCCGCCTCGATGCCGCGCGGCTTCACCGTGGCGGAGAGCGACCGGAAACCCGCGTCGAGGTGAGCGTCGATCGCCTCGGATGACGCCTCGTAGAGGTCTCCCCCGAGCGGATTCCGCGCGCGCGCGAACTGCGCACGAGCGTCGTGCTCGGTGAGCCGGTACTCGATCCATGCCGCGAACCGGGAAAATGAGAGCAAGGACTCAAGGATGCGGCGGGGACCGCTCCGGGCTTCGCGCCGCGCCTTCGTGAGACCGTACTCGAAGCTCAAGAGCCCCTCGAGGTCGTTCAGACAAAAGCCGAACACGACCACATCGGGATCGAGCGCATCCACACGATGCCGGAGAAGCTCGACCTCCTGGTCGAGGTTGTAGCCGGGAACGCCGAGGTTGAGGGTCTCCACCCGCGGCCCGAGGATGGCGCCCAACTGGGATGGAAACGAGTCCTCCTCCGAGACCCAGTATCCGAACACGATGGAGTCCCCGAAGACCGCGACACGGCGCCGATCCGCTCGCTTCCCGGAAAGCGGCGCACCGCGAAAGCCCTCTCCGTTGATCCGGTAGTCAACCTCCGACGAGACGAAGGAATTCGGACGGAGTTCGAAGCCCAGCCTTGGGTTGGGGCTCGTTCGGACCACACCCCGGTTGATCTGCACCGTGCCGACGCTCACGCCGCCGAGGCGGGCCGCCATCTCCGCAACCGCGAAGAAGGCGAGCACCGAGAAGGCGCTAAGCGCCACCGCCGCGAGGAAGCGCCGCAAAGTCAGCCCTTGGGGGCGTTGTTTCGGACCGCCTCGATCTTCGCGTCTCGTTCCGCGGCGAGCAGATCGCGTTCGCGCAGGTACTGCTCGTTCAGCAGGTCGACCTGCTCCCGAAGCTCCTCGGGCAGGCCGGGCGGGAGTTTCGGGCGCTTCATGATGTCGACCTCCGCCATCTTCGCGTCGTAGACCCGCCTGATCTCGGCGATCTCCTCCTTCTGGCCGGCGGAGAGTTCGCGAATGGTGTCGCCGCTCTCCGCATCCTTCTTGCGCAGGCGGGCCATGGCCAGTTCGAGGGAGCTTTTCGGCGCGTCGTCTTCACTCATGATGTCTCGATCATAGCGACCCCACCCCTCACGGCCCGGAACTGCTTTACACTCGGCGTTAAGCCCCCATGAACATCCAGACCCTCGGCACCGCCTTGCCCGCGAGCACCTTGACCGCGTTCCTCCTGGCCTCCTGCGGAGGCCCGTCGGCGCCCTCGAGTCCGACACCGTCGAATACGAGCGCCGCGGCGGCGCCCGCGGCGGCGCCCACGCCCACGCCGCGGCCCGGGCCGCCCGACATCATCCTCATGCTCGCGGACGACCTGGGGTGGGGCGACCTCGGAGTTTATGGACACCCGGTGATGCGCACGCCGAACCTCGACCGGCTCGCCGCCGAGGGCGCGCGTTTTGACGCCCTGTATGTGCCCTCGCCCGTTTGCGCGCCCTCACGAGCCGCCCTCCTCACCGGACGCTACGGGGTTAGAAACGGTGTGAAGTGGAACAACTCCTCGGTGCTTCGCGCGGGCGAGATCACGATCGCGAAGCTTCTCAAGGAACAGGGATACCAGACCGCGGCGGTCGGAAAGTGGCATCTCGGGGCGACCGCGCCCGACCTGCCCCTGCGGCATGGTTTCGATTCGTTCTACGGAATGATGAGTTCGCCGCCCGCAACTCAGTTCGTGCTCGGCGAGCAGATCACGTCGGACTTCCCCGGCATGGATCTCGTTACGAAGCGATTGACCGATGAAGCCACGGCGATCATACGGAAGGCCGCCAGCGACCGGCCCCTCCTCCTCTATCTGGCCCACCACGCTCCACATTCTCCAAACTATTCCTCGGCAGGGTTCATCGGCCAGTCCGGCTTCGGCGACTACGGCGATGCCCTGCAGGAACTCGACTGGTCGGTGGGCGAGGTGATGCGCGCCCTTCGCGAGACGAACCGCGACCGGAACGCCCTCGTGATCTTCCTAAGCGACAACGGTCCCGTCGCCGCGGGGTCGCCCGGACCCTTCACCTACGGCAAGGGCAACGTCAACGAAGGTGGCATCCGCGTCCCCGCGATCGCGTGGCGGCCCGGCCGGATCCCTGCCGGGCGCGTGGTCAAGGACGCGGCCTCGAGCGTGGACCTTTTCCCCACCTTCGCGGCCCTTGCGGGCGTGGGGCTGCCGACGCGCGACTACGACGGCGTCGACATCACGAAGGTCCTCCACGGCGACGTCGAGCAGATGTCCGGCCCGGGAGAGGGCGGACGTCGCGAACTGTTCTTCTTCATCCACAGCGATGTCGCGGCCATCCGGTCGGGGAAATGGAAGTACGTGCGGCCCGGCTTCCGGGACTCGGTTCCCGTCCTTTACGACATCGAGGCGGACCCGGGTGAGTTGAGCTCACTCCGGAGGGCGCATCCGGAAATCGCCACGCGGCTCGAAAAACGGATCGCCCAGTTCCGCTGAGGAACTAGCGACAAGCGGCGCCCGTGCACGCCGAGAGGGTCCTCACGCGCTCGCGCAATCGGCCCACGGCCTGGGCGTTGGCCGCGACCGCACTGTCGAGCTGGTGCGGATCCTTCTTCAGGTCGTAGTACTCCTCTTCCTCGGTGACGTATTGAACGAAGAGAGCCGAATCGACACCGTTCTCGACCCGGACACCCTGATAGGTGGGCATGAACGTGGTGTTGGGGTTGGAGCTGTCCCAGTATTCGAGAAGCATCTCCGCACGCCACGCGCTCACGGGCGCAGGAGAAGAGGAAAGGAGCGGGGTCAGCGAGCGGCCCTCGACCACCGCGGGCGAAGAAACTCGCGCCCAGTCCAAGACCGTGGCGGCGATATCGACATTACCGACGAGGTGCGGCAGAGTCACTCCCCGGGCGCCGCCGGGAACGCGGATGTACATCGGAATGTCGAGCGACTCCGCGTACGGCGCCGTCTTGTCCCAGAACCGATGGGCGCCCGCGGAGATGCCGTTGTCCGACATGAAGACGATCGCGGTGTTCTCGAGTTCGCCCTGAGCCGAGAGCGCCTGCACGACCTTCTCAATCATCTCGTCGACGGACTGAAGCGTGCGCAAGCCATCCCGGTACTCGCCATCGATGGCATTGACGATGGCGTTGGTGTACCGCGGAATGCGCCTGATGTTCCAGGGTTTGTCGCTCACGTCGGGTTCATCGAACGCCGGTGTGCGGGGGGCCCCGCGCGAACCGAACATGCCCGAATGCCGGGAGGCCGGGCGGGCGTCGTTGTGAGGCGCGTAGGGCATCACGACCATGAAGAAGGGCTGCTCGTCCCTTTCCTCGGTCTTGCGGAGAAAGTCCAGGGCCCGGGCGGAAAGAAAGTCGGTCTGATATTCGCCGGAAGGCGCTCGGAGGTCGCGTCCGTTCTCGTTGTAGGTGAAGTTCGTATAGGCCTGCGGCTCGGTGAACGCCACCCACTCATCCCAACCCGGCGGGCCCGAGGTCCAACCCGCGGCATATCCGTTCGTGTACTTCCCAAGGTAGGCGGTCCGATAACCCGCCGCCTTGAGCCAGACCGGGAGGGAGTTCTCCTCCACTCCGCTGTCGCGGTAGCGGCCGTACCCCCCAAGCGGCGCCTGGTTGCTGCGGATGCCGTGCGAGTGCGCGTATCGACCGGAGAGGAGAGTGGCCCGCGACGGTCCACAAAGCGGTGTGGTGGCGATCGCATTCTGGAATGTCACGCCTTGGGACGCGATCAGCGACTGCATGAGCGGCATGTCGCGCGCGCTCGCCGAGTCCTGATCGTCCGTCACGATCAGAACCACGTTGAGTGGCCTGGGGGTAGGGGTCGGGGCGGGCGTGGGGCCGCCCCCGGAGGGGCCTGTGGGCGATGAGGCGCCCGAGCCACAGCCCTGGAGGAGGACCAGGAGGATGGCCGCAATGCTCGCGGGCGGAGTCGCAGGTATGGACCACAAGGGTCGCAGGGAGCTCATCTGGGAAATAGGGCGGATGCGGGACTATACAAAAAGAACGAATGGGTGGGGCTGCTCCCCCCAACCTCGCCGGCCGCTTCAACGCCTCGGGACGCGCACCGGCTGGGTCCAGGCCATGAGGCCGTTCGAGTCGATGATCTTCGCACGCACGTACCCTTCATCGCCTTTCCACTCGTATGCATGTGGCCGTTCCAGATCTCGACGAAAGGGGCGTCGCGCAGCGGCAACAGGTTGAGTTTGCCTCATCCGAGAACCGTCAAGCCCCGATGAACAGACGTTTATCGGATGGGGCGGTATGGTCTTTACGGTTGATACTCATGACCCTACAGACCGGCCGACTGGGGCGAGCGGCGCTCTTGATGTTCGGTGTGTGCCTTGGGACAGCGGCCCTTGAGGTAACGGCCACCCTGATTCAGAGGGCCAGACCCGCGAAGGACGGATACGCCCCGGTGAGGGGCCGGGGGTCCCGCGAGCCGCTCAACGCCTTGGGGTACCGCGACACCGAGCACCAGAAGGCCAAGCCCCAGGGCGTTCGCCGCATTGTCTTCATCGGGGACTCATTCACCCATGGCGTGGGGATCCAGTTCGACGACACGTACGGCAAGCGGGTGGAGCGCACGCTGGCCCTGAAGCACGCGGGAACCTGGGAGTCGATAGTCCTTGCGGTTCCCGGAATCGGCACGGAAGAGGAAACCGCCATCGTGGAGAACGAGGCTCTCGATTTTCAGCCAGACATTCTGGTCCTTGGGTACGTCCTCAATGACGCGGAGGAAACGGACGCTGCCGAAAGGCGGCGCGCCATCGCGTGGACCCAGGCGCAGGAAGCGAAGCGACACTCCGCGCCGTGGCGGCGTTCGGCGCTTCTGAGCCTCGTCGCTGATCGCCTCGATGCCGCCCGGCAGAACCGGCTCCGGATCGAAAACCACCGGGCGCTCTATCGCGAGGACGCGCCCGGTTTCAGGAAAGCCAGGAACGGCATCGAGAGGATCGCCCGACGCTGCCGGGATCGCGGTGTGCGTTTCATCGGCGTCATCTTCCCCCTTTTCGCCAATCCGCTCGATGCGGCCTACCCCTTCGAGGAAATTCACCGCAAGGTGGCGGGGATCTTCCGCGCCGCCGGGGCCGGTGTGGTCGACCTCCTGCCCTACTACCGGGATATGGACTGGCGCCTCCTTGTCGTTGAAGGCGAGCGGGACGAACACCCAAACGAACTGGCCCACCGCATTGCCGCTCAGGCGCTGGCGAGCGCGATCGAATCGTCGTTATCGGAACAGCCCTTTGAGGCAAGGGTCGAGACGAGAACAACGGCGGATCACCACGCCGACCGCAAGAGGTAGGTCAGCGTCTCTTCGTGATCGCCTCGAACCAGGTCTCCGCGATCAGCCGGTAACCCTGGGCCGAGGGATGAATGTAGTCGACGAAGAGGTCGGAGTATTGGAGCGGGGAGCGTTCAAACGCGGCATGGAGATCCACGAGGACCGCATCCTCCTCGAGCGCCATCCTGCGGATGTTGTCATTCTGAGCCACTACCCACGAGTTGCGCTGCGGCGAGGCGCGGAAGTCGTTCCCCACGTTCGTCATCAGCAGCGTGGCGACGAAGGGAAAACCGCCCTGCGCCCGGACTTTTTGCGCCATGGACCGCAATCGGTCGATGGTGAAACACGGGGTCTGGTCGCAGCGCGTGTCGGCCCAGTCGTTTGTGCCGTAAAGGATCAGGGTGAAGGCCGGCCGCCCGCCCGCGAGAGAGTCGACGAGCCGCGCGTCACCGCGCTCGCTGCTCGAGGAATCGACGCCGTCATTGATGACCCTGGACTTGCCGAAATGGGCGGTGAGCCGTTTCTCGAGTTCGCCGGTATAGCCCTGGCCATCCCCCACTCCGACCTGGCCGTTGGTGATGCTGTCCCCAAAGGCGAGAAAGACGCCGGGAACCGCGCCTGCTCCGAGGGGCAGGGTGATGGGCACATTGAAGGACCCCGCGGAGGGCGGCGCCTGAACCGCGGCGTCGGGCGCGCGGTGATAGGGCGGCAGGGAGCCTGGATTGACGGACAGTGTCTGCGCGGTCTGGACAATGTCGAGCGAGACCGCCCCCGTGAGGGGAGCGGTGCGACCCGAGGCGGGGCCAAAGGCGACCTCGACGCCAGGAATGCGAATCGACTCCGATCCATCGAGCTGCCCGTTCCGGTTCTCATCGAGAAAAGCGACGAAGGTGACGGTGCGGATCGACGGCGTGGGCGCGCTCACCTGATTCGATCCGCCCCCGCAGGCGACCAGGAACAGGGCGACGGCCGGGGTCGTGGCGAACCTCATACCGCAGCCGTGTCCCGCGGAGTGATTGGCGGATACGGAAAGCGGCGCTTCTGTCGATTGATTGGCGATTCGATCAGGTACCAGGACAACGAGGCGACCAGGATTGAAATGGCGCTGTAGAGCAGGAACATGGAGAGGCCCTTCGGCAGTTGAGGGTAGCCGTAGCGAAGCGCGACCTCTCGCCCGATCGCGATCAGGAAGAGGTGATAGAGGTAGATCCCGTAACTGATCCGGCCCATGTAGCGAACGGGCGCGAGTTCGAGGAACGAGCGCACCATGGAGGGCCCCGACTGAGTAGCGAGGAAAACCAGCGAGGTCGAAATAAGTGCTATCCCGATATCGCCGGGAAGGCGGTACGCGAGCTGCTCGGTCGCGGAAAGGCCCACCTGGTACCGAAACCCCTGCGCGAAGAACAACAGCGGGGCGCCCACCGCGGCCGCGAGGAAGGCGAGCGTAACCGCCGAGCGCCCGGTGGGGCCGTCCTTGTGCATCGTGATCGCGAGGAGCGCTCCGAGGCCCAGGGCGTCCATGCAGCCCTGGAGAACGAGGTGAGTCTGCTCGAACGTCCGCCCCTGCAGGGTTCCGTATCCCTCGTTGGCGAAGCTCACGACGACGAGAGAAAGCGCCACCCCGGCGAGCCATCGGGCCGGCACGAAGAGGACGACGGGGGGCCAGAGGAGATAGAACTGCTCCTCGACGCAAAGGGACCAGAGGTGAGTCGCCTGGGCGAGTTTCGCCCCGAAATACGTCATGGCGATATTGCCTGTGTACGTGAAGTGCCAGGGCAAGTGATCCGCGATCGGCCCGTAACCCACCCACCAGCCAGTCAGGACCACGAGGTAATAGATGGGTGCGATGCGCAGGGCGCGGCGCGCCATGAAGGCTCGAAACACCCCGCCCGCCGTGCTTTCGCGGGAAGCCACCGCGTCGCGGCCCCGCAGCAGCAAGCCGGTGATCAGAAATCCCGAAAGGACGAAGAACAACAAGACCCCAAAGCGGCCCCAGTGGAACGCGCGCTGGAGCGCCGACCTCTCTGGAAAATAGTGAGAAATCAGGACCGCGAACATGGCGAGCGCCCTGAGCCCATCGAGGGCTGGGTAGTAGGCGGTCGAAGGGCTCACCGCGGCCGCCACATAAAATACTCCTGAGCCGGTCGAGCGAGACATCGCGGTGTTCAGTATAAGTGAACACTCGTAAACTCATGGATCCTCGGCCGAATTCACAAAACCGGGTCGCGTAAGATCGTGGCAATGGTCAGTTCCAGGGATCGCCCCGTCCTCAAGCAGCAGCAGGTTGGCCTTCAAGTCCGAGCCCTGAGGGAACAGGCGCGGATCTCCGTTCGCGCCCTCGCCGCGCGGACCGATTTCTCTCCGAGTTTCATTTCGCAGCTCGAGAACGGCCAGGTTTCTCCATCCATTCATTCGATGGAGAAGATCGCCAATTCTCTCGGGACGACGCTCGGGACATTTTTTGCCTCGATTGGACCGGGTGAAGGGGGGCTGGTTTTGCGCCGGTCCCAACGCCAGCCGCTGCCGAGTTCCTGGTCGAACGCGGAAATCGCATCACTGGGCCGACCCGGCCCCGGACGCCGCTTCGACCCCCTGCTCATCACCCTCGCACCCGGCGGCCGCAGCGGCAAGTACCCGGTGGCGCACCGAACCGAGGAGTTCGCCATAGTGCTCAAGGGGCGAGTCGACCTTCAACTCGGGCCGGACCTGCACCGTCTCTCGACGGGAGACTCGGTCATCCTCCTCCCTGGGGAACTCAGACTTTGGGTGAACCCGGGCCGAGCCTCCTGCCAGGTCCTGATAACCGGCCTCGTTCCGTAACTTGGCGCGAGCGGGGGTCGTCGCGTAGACTCCGCCGCCATTGATGAAGCATGCGTTGCCCGACGGCAGTCCGGCGATGTCTGTCCCCGGCGCTATATCGCATGCCCGACGCTCCGGACCGACCGTCGCGACTGAAACTAACTTGGAGAAAACAAAGATCATGATCCGATCCACTCGGCTGAACCTCGCCATCCTTGCCCTGCCTTTCGCCCTCGCCCTTTCGGGCTGCGGGGACGCGCTTGACACCCCCGCTGGCCCTGCCGGCGGCGCTTCCGGCGGTGTAACGGCAACGCCCACGCCCGCCCCGACCCCCACCGCGACACCGGCGCCAACGCCGGGGCCCGTGAGCGCGGGCAGCTGCGTCCTGCCGCCCCGCCCTGACTGCGGAAACAACGGCTGTTGCCC
>JANNJB010000515.1:0-4574 GCA_031405615.1 Vicinamibacteria bacterium
CTGGGCGCCGCTTCGAGGATCCTGCCCCTTCAGAACATCGGCCCCGGGATCGTCGACCTGCTCCCGCGGTCCTGACCGTCCCCGAACCAGGGACCTGGCTAGACCCCCGCAGGACCCTTCAGCATGTCGATGAAGCCGCGCAGGGTCGCGAGCTTGCGTTCCGACGTCATGTGCAGGCGCGACGCGTACACCGCGGTGGCGGCCTGGGCGCCGAGGAGACGGAAGAGCTCGAAGTCCAGTTCGGTGAACGCGGTTTTCTGCTGGAAAAGCTTGTGGATGCTGAGCAGACCCACCACCACGCCCGAGAGGTCGAAGGGGATGACGGCCAGAGGCGCCTCGAAAGGCGTCGCCTCGGCCACCTTGGTGTCGCTCGCGAAATGCGGCAGACCAGTCTCGAGACAGGCCCCGATGATCCCTTCCCCGCGGCCAATGCTGCGCGTCGTCGCTTCCTGGCCCTCGGAGAGAACGAGCTCAGCCCGGCCCGTCTTCTCGTCCACGATGAAGAGATGAAAGGCTTCGGCGCCGACAAGGTTGGTGGCGATCTCCTGGATCGAGCGCAGAACCTCGGTGTGGTCGAGGGACGCGTGCAGCTGCGAAGCCGCGACGTGGAGGTTGGTGAGGAGGTTCACCTGCTCGCTCAGGTCGGTGAAACGCTGGGACGAGTCGGTGAGCTGGGTGCGCGCCTCGGTGAGTTCGTCCTTCACCTGCGCGAACTCGCGGTCCAGAGCCATCCGATCCTCCTCGGACTTTCGGAGTCTCGCCTGAACGTCGGCTTCCTGCGGATTGCCGCCAAGCGACTCGAAGGCGCGAAGACATGCCCGCAACTGCGCGTTTTCGCGCACGATGTCCTCGACCAGATCCTGGGTCTTGACGAAGAAGTCGGACAACTCCCGGTATCGATTTGTTTGCTCAGCCATCGATTACCTCGGAATCGTACCCCTTTTGATGGTTCCGGTTCGAGACAGTTCCTGATCCCGCAACTCCTCCAGCCTTCGGCCGGCCTCCTCGACGAACGCCTCGAGCGGGTCGAGGCGGGTCAGGGCTTCGCCGGAGATCGGGTTGTCGACGAAGAGCAGCGCGACGGCATCGCCGTGAGCCCGAAGCGGGATCAGCGCCGCTTCGAGGGAACGGCCGCGCAGAATGGAGAGCGCCGACATCTCGCGCCAGAACACGGCATCGGTGACAAAGCTCTGGGCCGCCCGGCCCTGGAGCGCCTCGGCGAAGGGCGAGGTATAGGCGGAAACCGTCAGGTCGAAACCCATCGGCCCGAGCGGGAAGCCCACACCCGAGGCCGGGTAGAGGATGTCCTCGCTGCGGATCAGCAGGATCACGCGCTCGACCATTCCGCTCGCGACCCGCAGCAGGAGATCGCGGATGCCGACGCTCTCGCCGATGCACCCGAGGAGATCGAGTCCGTCGATGAGGCCGATCGGCGAGGCCGACGCCACCGAGCCCTGCGGCTTCCCATCCGTCACCTGCTGCAAGACGATGAGCAGCTTGCCAGAGAACGCGTCGAGATGTCTCTCGAACAGATTCTTGTTCAGCCGCCCAAGGGTGGGGCGAAAGACCACGCGACGGGCGCCGGCTTGCCGCCCTTTGCGGACGATATTCGGCTCGGGATCCGGGGTCACGAGAACGATGCGGGGCGCGTTCGCGAAACCGCGCAGCCGCATCGTGAGTTCGAGCCCGCCCGAGAGGTCGCCCCCCGTGGGGTCGGGAATCGACAGATCGATCACCGCAAGGAACATGGCTCCGGCTCGGCCCATCTGCTGAGCGAGCTGAAGCGCCGACTCCAGCGTTGCCGCGCCCACGACATCCTCGTATCCGTTCTCGACCAGCCGCTTCATGAGGAAGGTTCGAACGTCGGCTTCGTCATCGACCACGAGGACCGACGGCCGCACATCGGAAGTCCTTGGCGCCGGCGCGGGCTTGACCTCGAGAGCCGGGGCGCCTTCGGGCGCGGCGAGGGCGGTCGCGGCGTCGCGACGGCTCTCGTCCAGTTCCCGGGCGAGATCGAGGAGAAGTTCCTGGGCGTCGACGCCCACCGACAGCGTTTCGCGTTCGAGCGAATAGCCCTCGATCTGCTTGGGCACATCGTTCGAGAGGACGAACCCGAAGTTGCCGTCGCGAAGCCTTGAAAGCGCGCTCAGGTCGGCGGCGATGCCCGCGGTCAGCCGCTTCTCCCACTCGGCCGGCGCCATGGCGCTGCGCGGGACACGTTCGGATGAACCGGGCGAGAAACAGGCCACCACTCGCCCGTTGCGGAAGACGATCGCGCCGACCCCGACCTCGGTCTCGACGCGGATGTAGCCCGTGCGCTGCGTGAAAGCGACGATCTGGACGATGTCCAGAAGCGGAAGGTCTTCGATCCGGCCGGACAGGCTCAAGGGGCTACCTCTGGTTCGGCCGCTTCAATCACCGGTTCAAGGGGTCGAAGTCAGTGCGCCTTGTCGGGTGTGTCGATCGCGTTGCCCCACTCGCGAAGCCGTTCGCGATCCGAAGCGGCGTAAAGCTCGTCGGACATGTCGGCGACCTGGTCGGCCACGCCGCCAACCACCTCAAATTCCTCCGCTTGCTGCGAAAGAAGACCGAGATGGTGCGCGACGGCGTCGAGTTTGGGAACAGTCCGGTCGATCGCGGTCAAAAGCCCTTCCACGAGCTGGACGAGCGCCGAACGAGAAAGACCGTCATGCCAGGTCGGTTCCATGCGTTGAAGTATAGGGGCAGACGCCGTGAGCCCGTTCAGGGGTACGATTCGCCCCCACCCGTTCCCCCGCCCCCTGGAGCCCCCAATGAAACCCTGGATGAAGATCGCGATCGGTTGTTTCGCCCTGTGCGTCATCGCGGTCTTTCTGTTCGTCGCCGGCGTCGTTGGCCTTGGCTTCTGGGCCAAGAACAAGGTCGAGGAGGTGACGGGCGGCGGGCCGGAGGTGGAAGAGGCCCGGAAGACCGCGAACGCGGTTCCCTTCACGCAACCCGCAGGCGGCGTGGTGGACGAGACGCGCCTCGTGCGCTTCGTCGAGGTGCGCGCGGCCGTCTATTCGGTCTACGAGAAATACAAGGGCGAGATCGACTCACGGGTCGCCAAGGTCAAGGAAGGACGGTCGCTCGACTTCAGCGACATCTCGACCGGACTTACCTTGATGGGCGAACTGCAGCGCGCCGAAACACTGGCTCTCGCCAAACATCAGATGTCCGAGAAGGAGTATTCCTTCATCTCGGGTGAGGTCTACAAGTCGATGTGGGCCGACATGGGCGGCGCCGATGCTTCGAAGAAGGCCATCAAGGAGGCCGCGAAAGGCGCCAGGGCAGCGGTGGACGCCGTGAAGCAGGCCGAGGGCCTGCCGCCCGAAGCGAGAGAGGCCCTGGCGGAGGCCACGTCGGAAATCGCGGCGAGCACGGATGGTGCTTCGATAGAGATCGACAACATCCAAACCGCGCCCGAGAACGTCGCGCTCTTCAAGAAGTACGAAGCGGATCTGAAGAAGTACGCGATGCCGGGGCTGAGGGTCCTGTTCGACGGAACGGTGAAGACGAAGGATTCGACGCCAAGACCGTAGCGCTGGCGTCGGGTCGTACTCGTCGGGTGTACTCGTCGTTGCGTACTCGTCCCCCGCCGTCGAAAGCCGCCTAACTATCCGCCGATTGAACCTCTCGTCACCCCCGCGAAAGCGGGGGCCTAGCGCGACAGCTCGTTACCGTCCGCGAAACGCCGTTCACGTTCACGTTGACGTAGTCGTTGGCGTTCACGTCCTCTCCGTCACTGCGAGGAGGCCGTCGAGAATGTTCCGACGAAGCAGTCCTCGGTCTGCGTCCCGAGCGTCAACTCGCCTCCGCGACGCGGTTGTCACGCCGCATGCACCGTGACCCGAGGCCAGGCGTCGCCCTGCCCTGCGGTCAGCGCTCGCGCTACGCAGCGGTGGGGCTAAGGAGGTTGCGACTTTCTCAAGTGCAGCCCTGCCTGGTGAGGGCCGCACTTCGCGACCCCGGAAAGGCCTCCATCCATTGTGCCCACCACTGCTCCCGAGACATGCGGCGCGCCAACCGCTTCTCTTCACAGGTTTGACGCGTACCGACTTGCACTGGCGTTTCGCGGACACGTAGTTCGTTGGCTCCCGCTCAAGCGTGCCGAACTGTCCGACCAACTCGACCGCGCCAGCCTCAGCGTCGCGCTCAATATCGCCGAGGGCGCGGGACGCAGCACGCCGCGGGATCAAGCCCGTCAACAGCAACCTGCCGAGACACGTGGGATACTCGACCCGCAGAAGTCATGACCGAACGTTTGTACTTCACCGACTCCCACCTGATCGAGTTTGAAACCGTGGTCGCGGCCTGCGCTCCCGCGGGCGACCGTTTCGAGGCATCGCTTGTGGCAACCGCCTTCTACCCCACCGGAGGAGGACAGCCTCACGACATCGGAACCCTCGGGAATCGCCGCGTCGTTGACGTCGTCGATCGGGAAGGGGAAGGGATCCTCCACGTCCTCGACGGCCCGCTCGATCCTGGCGCGCGCGTCAGGGGCCTCGTCGACTGGAGCCGCCGCTTCGATCACATGCAGCAGCACTCCGGACAAC
>JANNJB010000516.1:0-3181 GCA_031405615.1 Vicinamibacteria bacterium
CGCGTCGTAGCGGAAGGCGTCGATCAGCTCCTTGATGTTTTCGTGAACCATGGTGTGGTTCGTGATCTCGGAACTGAAGGCCTCGTACTGGGGGCGCGTGGGCAGTTCGCCCTTGAGGAGGAGGTAAGAGGTCTCGAGATGGTTCGACTGCTCGGCGAGCTGCTCGATCGGGTAGCCGCGGTAGTTGAGGATGCCGATGTCCCCGTCGATGAAGGTGATCCTCGACGTGCACGACGCGGTGTTGGTGTACGCGGGATCGTAGGACATGAGACCAAAATCGTCGGCCGCGGTCTTGATCTGTCTTATGTCGATCGCGTTGATCGTCCCGTTCTTGATCGGCACCTCGTAAACCTTGCCGGTGCGGTTATCGGTGATCGACAGTGTGTCCTTGGTCATGTTTTTGTCTCGCGGCTCCCTTGACCGCCTTGTCCAGGAGCGAGGCTAGCAAAGGTCGCCGGGGACTCGAAATCAGACCGGGGGCCGGGTGGGCAGGGTGAAGCAGACCGTGGTCCCAAGGCCCCTCCCCGCGGATTCCAGCCACAGCTTCCCGCCGTGGACCTCGACGATCCGCTTCACGATGGCGAGGCCGACGCCGGTCCCCTCGCCGCGTTCGTCCAGCTTCTCGAAGAGCCCCAGCACCTTCTGGAGATGGGCGGCCTCGATGCCCACTCCGTTGTCCTGGACGAAAAAGACGGGCCGCCCATCCGATGAAGACGGCCTCGAGCCGACCACGATCCGCGGGTTCTTCTGCTCGCCCATGAACTTGGCGGCGTTGTCGAAGAGGTTCTGAAGGACCTGGACGAGTCGGGACCGATCGCCGAAGACTTCGGGCACGTCGTCCTTGATCTCGACCCGGACATGCGCGGCATCGAGCCGGCCCCGAACGAGGGCCATCGCTTCGCGCGCGAGGTCGGTGAAGGCGACCCGCTCGGGAGGGTTCGCCACCCGGCCGATCCTGGAGAGATTCAGGAGTTCTTCGAGCAGCTTCTGCATCCTTGCCGTCGCGGAGAGGATCCGCTCCACGTCCACGCTCAGTCGATCGACCCGGCCGTCCTTCACGTCTTTTTCGATCGAGCCGAGGAAGCCGCGCACGGTGATCAGCGGACTCTTGAGGTCGTGCGAAACCGTGTAGGTGAAGCGCTCGAGTTCCGCGTTCTTCTCCTCCAGTTCGCGGATCAGGGCCTCGCGCTCGGCTTCACCGTTCTTGCGGTCGGTCACGTCGACGATGGTGCCGTTGAGTCTGCGGGTTTCCGCCTCACCGCCTGAAGACCGGCCCTGAATCTGGACCCAGCGGGCGGCGCCGCCCGGGCGGTCCACCCGGTGGAGGAGTTCGAAATCCGGGATTCGGCCCGTGACCGCGTCGGAGAACGTCCTCTCGACCTTCTCGCGGTCGTCTTGGTGGACCCTTTGGAAGTAGGCGCCGGGGGCGCGGCCAAGGGTCTCCGCGTCAAGACCCAGCAACGCCTCCGCGCGGTCGGACCAGCGGACGCCGCCCACCGCGTTGTCCCATTCCCAGGTCCCCATGCGCGCCGCATCGAGGGCGAGCCGCAGGCGCTCCTCGCTCGCGCGCAGCGCCCCCTGGCGGTCTCGTTCCACTTCCTCGCGATGAATCACCAGGATGATGGAGAGGCCGCTGCCGATGGCGAGAAGGATGGCGGCGGCGAGAATCGTCCGCCAGCCGGGCACCTGTTCGGGCATCAGCCAGGGCGTGAGCACGAGGAAGGTGAAGCAGGCGAGGTCGAAGAGCACCGCGCTGCGCCGGTCGAGCAAAAGGCTTGCGGCGATCGTGCCGATCACAAGAAAAGGGAAGGTGAGGCTCGGGTCCGAACCCGAAAGCACGCTCATGAATGTGACCGCGGGGAACATGGCCAGGGTCAAGGCGGCGGCCGCGCCGTAGCGTCCGACACGATTGAGGACGAGGCCCACGATCAGGAAACCGTAGACGTAGGGCGGAATGAGTGAGCCGGGACGCGAGAGGTTCGAAATCAGATCGGCGGCTCCACAGACCGCGAGCACGAGGAGGATGAATGTCGACAGCAGGCGTCCCTGGCGCGGCGTCTCCCCGTCCCCGAGCGGCCGCGTGGAGAGTCGCCCGGTCAGCGCGACCGGGCTCCGGCCCTCCTCGACTACGACATTTGGACCCGATGACCCCATCTTCCGCGGATTCTATGGCCCTGCGGGACCGCTCGCGCCACCGCGGTCGCGGTTAGAGTTCCTGCTTTGGAGGCTTCCCGTGCGACATTGGATTCAAAGACTCATCTCATTCAGCCTCGTTCTCGGATTCCTTTCCGGGGAAGGGGAAGCCGCTCAGAAGCGGGCCGCTGACGCGCCTCGAAGTCCCGCCGCGATTCAAGCCGCCATCGACGCGGCTGCCGAGGCGGTCCTTCCGAAGGTCGTCGCCTGGCGTCGCGACTTCCATGAACATCCTGAACTCGGCAACCGCGAGTTCCGGACCGCGAAGGTCGTGGCGGAGGAACTGAGGTCGCTCGGCCTCGAGGTTCGCACCGACGTTGCGAAGACCGGTGTGGTCGCGCTGCTCAAGGGCGGGAAACCCGGTCCTGTGGTCGCCCTGCGCTCGGACATGGACGCGCTGCCCGTAACCGAAGAGGTAGATCTTCCGTTCAAGTCCAAAGCCACCGCGGACTGGGCGGGACAAAAGACCGGGGTCATGCACGCCTGCGGCCACGACAACCATCTGGCCATCCTTCTCGGGACGGCCCACGTGCTTTCCGGACTCAAATCCCAACTCGCGGGCAGCGTGAAGTTCATTTTCCAGCCCGCCGAAGAGGGCCCGCCCCCCGGCGAAGAGGGAGGCGCCGAACTCATGGTGAAGGAGGGTGTACTCGGGGATCCGAAAGTCGACTGCCGCAATTTTTCTTTTACCAGGTCATTCGCCGAAATATAAAAAGCCACCTCTTGCGCAAAAGAATTATCATTGATGATACGTTGCTCAAATTGCAGCTTTTGCTGGCCGTTAAGTTCGCCGTTAAAATAGTCATCGATCAATTCAGCGTTTTCCATTTTAACCGGTTTTGTTTTTATATAATTGCCGCAATTTATCCAGGCAACGCAGCCGGCTGGTTTTAAAGCGAAACGGACCTGGGTGACAAGCTCCGTGCGGGTTGTCATGGACGACTCTGCGTGTCGATCGAAGGTCTCAGCGCCTGGACGGATGCCGCGC
>JANNJB010000517.1:0-3157 GCA_031405615.1 Vicinamibacteria bacterium
CCGGCATTCGAGCGCGCAGCCTGGCCTTGGGCCACGAACGCTGCATCCCGCCTGGACTTCTTCGCTCAGGAGCCCGAATATTCCCGATATTCGGGCCCTTCGGCTCATCGCCAGCCGGGCGCATCGCTCGTCTCGGTGCTGCGGCGGACTTTCACCACGGACTGCTAGCCGGCCGCTTCGTGGCACAGGGTTTGCTCGGTACCGGGGTGCGGGCCCCGGCGCGGCGAGCCACTCCAGGCTCACCAGATCGCGCACAGGGTCGCCCTGCTTTGGAGAAAACATGAAACGAATCAATCATCTTGTCGCCACCCTTACCGTGGCCGCGGTAGTTACGGCGTCGCCGGGCTGTGCGAGCTGGGGCGACAAGCAGAAGAAGGGCACGGGGATAGGCGCCGCCGGCGGAGGCGTACTGGGCGCGATCATTGGCCACAAGACCGGCTCGACCGCGCGGGGCGCGATCATCGGCGCGGTGGTCGGCGGAGCGGCGGGAGCCTTGATCGGACGGCGCATGGACTCGCAAGCCGAGAAGCTGGCCCAGGAACTCGAAGGCGCTCAGGTGTCTCGCGTGGGCGAAGGCATCGCCGTCACCTTTGATTCGGGGATCCTGTTTCCGTATGACTCCTCGGAGTTGACCGGTCAGGCCCGCACGAATCTGGCCAAGCTCGCGACAAGCCTCCAGTCCGAGTCGGGCACGAACGTGATGATCGTGGGGCACACGGATTCGGACGGAGCCGACGCCTACAATCAGCAACTCTCGGAACGACGGGGCCGCTCCGCGTCCGACTACCTCTCGTCGCAGGGCGTTTCGTTCTCCCGTCTCCAAAGCCGCGGCCGTGGCGAGGCGGAGCCGATCGCGTCCAACAGCGGTGAGGAAGGCAAGCGCCAGAACCGCCGGGTTGAAGTCGCGATCTTCGCGAGCGCGGCGCTAAAGGAAGAGGCGAAGAAGAACTCGGGTTCCTAAGTCGCGCGCTCCGCCGGCTCTGAAGCCGGATTCTTGCCGGCGAGCCGGACCACGGCGAGGAAGAAGGAAAGGATCAGGGGTCCGGCGACGAGCCCGATCGGACCGAAGGCGGCGATGCCTCCAACCAGCGCGAAGAAAATGAGGCCGGTGTTGATCTGCATGCGGTCGCCGAGCAGCCACGGCTTGACCAGATTGTCCACCGTGCTGACCACGAGGATTCCCCACAAGGCGAGCCCGAGGGCGGCCTGGTTGTGGCCGGTGAGGAACATCAGGCCCGCGACCGCGAGCACCACGCTGGCCGCGCCCACCGCAGGGATAAAAGCGATCACGAAGGTGAGGAACGTAAAGAACATGGGCTGGGGAACGCCCGCGACAAGATAGCCCGCAAGCGCGCAGAGGGACTGCACGCCCGCGGTCCCGAGGGACGAGAGCATCACGGCCACGGAAACCGTGCGGAAGCCTTCGAGGATCTCGTGGACCTGCTCATCGGGAAGAGGCGCCACCGCCGCGATCCAATGCACCATGGCTTTCCCGTCCACGAGAAGGAAGAAGAAGGCCACCAGCATCAGTGTGAACTCGATGATGATGTTCGTGGTTACCACGAGGCCCGCGGTCACCGCCGCGGCTGCGCCATCCGACCGGTTCTCGGCCATGTCTTCGATCTGGTCCGACCCGCCGGGGACACTTTGAACCGCCTTGCGGACTTTCGACTGAGCGGCCGTCGGCAGCATCTTGATCAGCTCGGGGACGCCGCCGCCGCGTCGCAGCGTGCGCTCCACGGCGCCCACGCCGGTGAGGACCTCTTCGCCCACGGTGAGCGCCAGCCAGAGTGTGGGAGCGGCGAGTAACGCGCCCACCAGCACGGTGAGCAGCGCGGACGCGATCAGGGGACGGTTGCCGAGACCACGCCGCAATCGTTCGAAGAGCGGGAACAGCCCGCCCGCGAGAACCGCTGCGAACAGAAGGGCGCTCGCGAACGGATAGATGAGCGTCCCGAGCAGGACGACGCCGAGAAGGGCCAGGCCCGTCAGGATCGTGCGATCCGCGCGCCTTAGGGGCTGGACGGGTTTCGGGGTCGTGTTCAGGCGGTCTTCCAGGGGATGCTTCTCACGAAGTTCTCCGCGGAGAAGAAGCTCAGCTTCTCGAGCAACAACTTTGCCGCGGGTTCGGCGGAGGCCGCATTCTGGCCCGTGATCAAGACGCCATCCGAGACCACGTGGGACTGACCGTCCTCGGCCTTCGTGTACTTGCCGCCGGCCTTCGTGAGCATGTCCTCCACGCGGAAAGGAACGACACGCGACAGGCCAAGCGCTTCCTCCTCGGTGTTGGAGAAGCCGGTGACCGAGCGGCCCTCGATGAACAACTTGCCCTCGGCGGTCCGGACGTGCTGGAGCACGCCGGGCGCGTGGCATACCGCGGCCACGGGTTTCCCCGCCTCGAGCATGGCCTGAATGAGCCGGATCGAAGGGGTGAAGTTCGCGAGGTCCCACAGCGGGCCATGGCCCCCCGGGTAGAACACCGCGTCGAAATTCTCGGCGGAGAGGGAATGGAGATGGACGGTCGCCTCGAGGCTCGCCTGAGCCTCCGGGTCGGCCTTGAGCCTGCGGACCACATCGGTCTGGGCCGCGGGGCCGTCACTCTTCGGGTCGATGGGTGGAGCGCCCCCTCGCGGGGAAGCCAGCGTGACCTCTGCCCCGGCGTCTTTGAAGAGGTAGTACGGCGCCGCGAACTCCTCGAGCCAATAGCCGGTCCAGTGCCCGGTATCCCCCAGCCGGTCGTGCGAGGTCAGGACCATGAGTATTTTCATTCCAGGAATAGAGTAGGCTCGCCCCGACTTCGTGGTCTGTGCGCTGGAGAACGAACCGTCCAAACGGCTCCCGTCTCGGCTGTCTGTTCGCTAGCGCACAAAGAAAGGAGCCGGTGCCCATCTACAGTCCACGCATGGACCTCGGGACAAGCCCAAGTTTCGAATGCAGGGCTGTCTCCGCGCCTCTCCGAAGCAGGAACGGGGCGCCTGGGTTAGCGCAACGTCGAGGATCCAAGGAGGTTGCTGTGACCCCCGCGGGAGATCGCCTTGGTCTCCACCTCCGTTGCGCCGATCGCGACTTTGAGTCGGTCGGCCCATGGCCACTCCTGAGCGGGACGGCAGGAGTAGAGGTTGAACGCAGCGAAACCGCGCTCCGGGAAGGTGTGGCA
>JANNJB010000518.1:0-5060 GCA_031405615.1 Vicinamibacteria bacterium
CAGCGCTCTCCACTAAGGCCCCGTCGCCTTCATCACACAGATCAAACAGGAAAGAGCGGCCTGACGCGGTATCGATGTACCGGTCTGTGGGTTCACGGTGGGAGTGAACTCGGTGTCGAAGATCGCCCGCGTGAAAGGACCGAAGCGTCTCTTCCCTCCGCCGATCTTGGGCCGGAGCGTGATGTCGGCGCGAAGATCGTCGGTCAGCTCCTGCGTGCTGCGCCTTCCCGCGATCGACGTGGTGGTTTGCCGTGAATAGCCGAGAGTGGCGCCGTACTCCGTGATGAATCCATGGCGATCCTGCACCAGCCGGAAGCGGCCGGCGGCTCCGAGGAGAGAACTCTTCTGGGCGATGGCCCGGCTCTCCGGTACCTGCCCGTAGGCGCCGTTTCCGAATCCCTGGGCCAGCGAACCGAACAGCGTCGGACGATCGAAGTAGAACGTCGACAGTTTTTCGAACGGAGGATCGGGCAAAAGGAGGGCGGCCACGCGCTGAATCTGCTCCCGGCCCTTGAAGGCCGCGCGCACTCGTCGCAGCTCGTCGAGGACGAGTTCGCGCAGAGGGACGGGGCCGCCGGACGGAGAGGCGGTGAGGCCCTCGGGGCCGAGATGAAATGCGCGACGCACCCGCCGTCCCCGCTCGAACGCGCGGAAACGGGCGCCTTCGAACAGGAGATCGGTGGTGGCCACGCGATAGAGGGCGCCGTTGTCGATGGGCCGGCCATTGATCAGGCCGGTGGCGCGGTCGATGCCGCTCAGCACCAGATCGCCGCTGCCGGCCTCGCCGAGGATCTGTCGAAGGTCGCCTCCGCGGAGGTCGAGGCTCACGATCGACTCGTCCGTCCACAGCCACTCGCGGACCTCGTCCTCGTGCAGTTTGCCGATCAGGGGAGGAAAGTGGGACAGCGATCGGACGATCGCGACTTCCGCGCGGGCGCGCAGACGCAGGATCCGGGCCATGAACTCCTCCCACATTCGCTGGGAGATGCGGCCCTGGCTCGTGGTGGCATCGTAGGCGCGCAGACGCGGCGCCGCTTCCTCGAGATCGACGAAGGAGGGCACCAGCATGTCGCCGCGCTCGCGTCGCAAGGCCGCCTTTTTGGCGCGAACCTCGGCGGAAAGCGCTTGATCGTCGGGCACGCGATCGGTGACCGATGCGAGTTCGTGCCGCAGCGCGGACAGGTGGAAGCCCGGACGATCATCTCGGGCGAGCTCCGCATCCAGGCGGCCGACCCCGAGACCGTTGGCGAAGCCGCGGGCCACGAGGGCGGGCGAGCCGGGACGCGAGTACGGGCGGTCCGGAAGGTCCACGCGGATGCGCACGCTCTCGGGGCTCCAGCGCTGGTGAAGGTCGGCGACGATCGCGTCGATTCCGGCCACCCGCCGCGCGAGGTCCGCGTTTAGCTCTGGCGCCAGGTTCGACAGAACGAGGATCGCGTCGATCCCGGAAAGGCGCAGTCGCGAAACCTCTCTCGCGGCCGCGCTCACGGGGTCTTCGAAAGCCCAGTCGGCGAGCGCCCGCCGGGGCAGGCTGCCCTTGACCGCAGGATCCACGAGGCCGATGAGGCCGATACGCGCGCCGTGCGCGGCCACGATGCGCGAGGGTTCGATCAGGCCCTCGATCTTCGACTTGAGGTTCGCGGCCAGGAACGCGAAAGGGCCGAGCTCCTTCCCGAGATCGCGCAGGGCGGTGGCGCCGAGGCCGAGTTCGAATTCGTAGGGCACGATGATCTCGTAGCCCAGCCGGTGGAGCGCGCCGAAGTCGATGCGCGCCCTCTCGATGTCCCCCACGCCCATGTCGCCGTTCCGCGAGCCCAGGTCGACGATCAGGGGCAAGAACCCGGCGGAACCTGCCTCGGCCGCGAAACGACGGACGAGGGTTGCCCGCGGCCCGATCTGCGCGAGGTTCAGGGGCAGCTCGAAGAGGCGCGCGCCCTCGATGTCGATGCGATTCACTTCTCCCTCTTCCCAGGCCAGAGGATCGGGGTTGAAGGTCGCTCCCGCTTCCTCGACGAAATACGCGACCTTCTTCTTCGTGAGATCCGCGCGATAGACGGTGGCGCGGGCGGGGCGGAGGTCGGGAAAATCCGCGGCGGCCCGGGGATTCTCGAGGAGCATCGCGAGCAGGTCGCGGGCTCCCGTCGGCCGGTCGGGGTCCTGGACAAGAAGGGCGTTGCCCGAAATCAGCGCCCCGGTTTCCCCGAGCCTCTCCGCGGACGCGCGCAGGGCGAGCAGGCGCGGAAGGTCATCGGCGTCGGGCTCGTCGGAGGGCAGGAAGATGGCGAGGCCAGGGGCCCGCCAACAAGCGTGGGAGACCAGCTTGAAGGGAACCCGCTGCTCGTTCGCGCGCTCGGTGAGGAGTTCGTGCTCATCCTGCCCGCGCAGCGCGCCGAGGGCTCCAAGACTCCGGCCCGTGTAGATCAGCGAGAGCCCCTGCTTCTGCTCCTTGCGAGCCGCTTCCCCGAGGTCCTGGCCTCGCGCCTCGACCGTCGACCATAGGACGAGCAAGCCGGCGATCGCCCGTCTCACCTGTGGCATGGAGCCTCGCTTCGCGGGATTGCGTTGACGATGGCCGGGACTTTACCGTGCCCGCTCCTCCCTCTGCGGAGGGACGAACCTGTAGCCGAATCCGTGGACGGTGAGGCTCATCGACGCACGGGACGGATCGTCTTTGGGCCAGTGCGCCGACCTCGGCTCACAAGGGCCAGCAGATCGGGCGTCTCCACCCGCTCGGTCAGCGACGGACCGCGGAGCGGAAGTAGAAATCGAGCATTGCGTTCAGCGGGGCAGCATTCCCGCGCAGACGGCTGCGGAGCGCAGCCCCTTCCCAGCAGTCGACCAGAAGGCTTGCCATGTGTCGGGGATCGGAACCCTTGGGGAGGTCTCCCCGCTCCCGGGCCTCTTCAAGGCAAGTCGCGATGCGACCCGCGATCTCCGAGAAGCAATCCTCGATCCGACGCCGGAACACGGCACTCACGCCCGACAACTCCTGCCCCAGCCCTCCCAGCAGGCAGCCCATGTAACCCTGCTGCCGATAGTGTTGCTGCGTCGTCTCGAAAAACCGACGCACCCGCTCGAGCGGGGGACGGTTTTTCTCGCCGAGGCAGACGTCGAAGCCTGTATGGACGTGGCTCATGTATTGGTCAATGACCGAGAGGGCGAAGTCCTCCTTGTCCTTGAAGTGATGATAGAAAGAACCTTTCGGGATTCCCGTGCTCGCGAGCAGCGCCTGGATGCCCAGGTCGTTGTAGCCATGCTCCAGGAGCATCGGCAGCCCGGCATCGAGAAGGCGCTGCTTGGTCGCGTGGGCTTTTGGCTCAGGGGAGGTTCCGCCGACTCGCCTTCCGATCTTTCGGCCCGCGGCTCCCATGAAGGGCGAGCTTAGCCCTTCACCTTCTCTATCATGTGGTCAATCACCCGGCTGTGCTCGCGCTCGGGGCTGAACATGACGATCTCGGCGTCCGCGTCCACCTTCACGTTGTGTCCGGGCGGCCAGTAGAACAGGTCGTTCGCATTCACGGTCTCGCGCGCGCCACTCGCATTGGTGGTGGTCAGGCGTCCCCGCACAACAAAACCCCAATGGGGACACTGGCAAAGGTTCCCTTCCAACCCCTGGAAGAGGGGCGTTGTGTCAACGCCCGCGGAGAGAGTGAAGTACTCACCGCTGATATTGTCGAAGCCCTTCGCCGTGCCGAAACCCGTGCGCTGGCGGATCACCGCCCCCGGGATCTGCATCTTGACCTCCACGTCGTCCTTGCTTACTCGCATGGTCGTTCTCCTTTTGTCTTGGTGTACGGAATTAGACCGTTCGGTCTAATTCAGGAGACTACACCGTCCAAGGGCGTTGTCAAGGGGCGCCAACGACCTGTCGTGCCGCACCAACGTGAACGTCGCCCGCAAACCGTCGTCGTGACGAGGCCTACGTGAACGTGAACGAACCGGGTGCGCGACGCATGTAGCTTCGTCGCGGTTGCGAACGTCCGGCGTGGCCTACGTGAACGTGAACGAACCGGGTGCGCGACGCATCTCGCCGTCATCGCGAGCGAACCCGACGTTTCTGCGGGGAGCGAAGCGATCCTCGGCCCGAGGACTGCTTCGTGCCCCAAGGGCAGGCTTCGCGCTCGGAGCCTTTTCGATTCCCTCCTGCCAAGAAACAACCCCCAAAACACCTCACATTAGGCACTTTCCGGTCCGCATAGACCCCGGCGTTCGCAGGGGTGACGGAGGCGGGGTTTCTCACCAAAGTCACGGACGAAGTCCGTAAATTTCGCTGCTGAGAAACCCGTGCGAGTACGGCCCATTTCAGGCCGTTTTCTGAAATTGGGGTTTGGACCGAGAACGGAGCGAGGCCGGTCGCTGATGTGGGTCGCACCCGGAGGGGCGTCCCCCGAGGGGAGGCTTCGCGCTGCCCCGAGGGCAGGCTCCGCGCTCGAGAGCGAGTCACAACAGTCCGTCTGCGAGTTCGCGGTTCGCGAGGCGGGTAAGGAGCACACGATTCCGTCGTGACGGGTCCAAGTGCGACGCACCCGCCGTGGCCCGAGGCCAGGCTGCGCGCTCCCCGACGGGGCGAGCCCAAATCAGCGGTCGGCCCCGCGGGCCACCACTACCAAGCTCGTGGTCGTCGCGGTCGTAAGGGGCTCTCGCGCTAGGCCCCCGCTTGCCCGGGGGTGACGAGAGCTTCAATTGGCGGTGTCGATGGTCGGGTGCAACATGCGTCGACATCGGGGCACGCGCAGCGTGCCCCTACACCCGCGTCGTTCCCATGGTGGTGCGGGGCCTCGCGAATTAGAATCCATGGATGCGCGTTGGTCCTTCCGAAGCTGATACTGCCCTGATCCAGGTCCGCAACGTCGCGAAGACCTACCGCCGCGGAAGCGAAGAGATCCACGTCCTTCAGGGACTGAATCTCGACATCGAGGCCGGCGATTACGTCGCCTTCATGGGGCCTTCCGGATCAGGCAAGACGACTCTCCTGAATCTGTTGGGCGGTCTCGACGTTCCAACCGCCGGCTCGATCACGGTGGCCGGTGACGCGCTGTCCGCGATGTCGCGCGCTAGGC
>JANNJB010000519.1:0-2295 GCA_031405615.1 Vicinamibacteria bacterium
ACCGAGGTCTTTCTCGATACTGGAGTGTTCGTGGCGAACGAGAAGCCGGCGCTGTTCGCTCAGACGATCCTCGACTACGTCTCATGACCCGTCACCGGATGTGACTCTGAACGAGGTCCCTTGACAGGATCCCTATAACCCGGCCATAGTTCCCGACATGCAAGCGGTAACAATCCGGGAAGCCAAGACCAGGCTCAACGAACTCATCAATGCGGCGGCGCGGGGCGAGCAGGTGGTCCTCATGCGGCGGTCGCAGCACGTGGCGACCATTGTCCCCATCTCGGCTCGCGACGTTGAGTTGTCCACTCACATCACCGACGCGCAGGCGGATCGCCTCTGGCAGAGCCTCGAGAACGCGCGTGAGCTGAAGGCCTCCACAGACTTCAAGTCGATCGAAGGGGCGGTACAGGCCCTCAAGAAAGCGGGGGGGAGAAAACGGGCTACGGTCAAACCGCTGGCCCGGACCCGATGAGGATCGTCCTCACCGAGCGCTTTCAAAGCGATATCCGTTCTCTTCCTTCGGCCAAGCGAGATCGCGTCTTTGACGCGATGCTGGCGATTCCCAAGGCGCTGGGCGGCGCGCACGCGCACCCGGGGCTCGGTCTCCGCAAGATACACAGGACAGGAATCTGGGAAGCTCGCGTAGGCCTGAGTCTCCGGTTGATCCTCACCCTGGCCGATGGATCCACGACGTTCGTGCGGGTGGGCTCGCACGACGAGGTCAAACGGTTTCTGCGAGATCTCTAGAGCGGAAGCCTCCTCCCAGACCCCGGGGATTCAGGCTCAATACTTGACGGACACGAGGTACAACCCCTCGGGCGCGGCAGGCGCGGGCCAAAGGCTGCGATCATGGCTCTCGAGCGCTATCGCGAGTTGCTCCACCGTGGTGGCTCCACGACCCGCGGAGATGAGGGCCCCCACCATCGCGCGAACCATGCGACGCAGGAAGCCGTCCGCTTCCACATCGAAGACCAGGGTGGAGTCTTCCCAATGCACCTCGGACCGGGTCACGGTCCGGATCGTCGTTTTCACGTCGGTGCCCGCGTTGCGAAGAGAGGCGAAATCCTTCCTGCCGACGAGGAGGGCCGCGACCCGATCGATGACCGCAGGATCGAGCTTGAATCCGGTGTGCCCCGCGTAACGCCTTCTCACCGCATGCTGCGTCTCGGAGACGTCGAGGAGATACCGGTAGTGCTTCGATACCGCGGACCTTCGCGCGTGAAAGTCGGCGGCAACGGGCGAAGACGCCATGGCGCGGATGTCTCTCGGCAAGGTTGAGTTCAATGCCCGGGCCAGTTCGTTCTCCGGCCAGAGACGCGGTGAGCGGAACGAGATCACCTGGCCCAGGGCGTGAACGCCTTGATCCGTCCGGCCCGAGCCCTCGATGCGGATGAACACGCCGCCATGGAGCCTCAGGAGCGCCTGCTCGACTTCGTCCTGGATGGTCCGGCCCTTGTCCTTGTCCTGGGCCTGAAATCCCGCGAAGCCGTAGCCGTCGTACGACAGCGTGACCCGCTGGTTGAACTCGGGCCGGACTTCCTCGTCGCTCAAGCGCTGGGGCGTGAACCCGGTTTGATCGCCGACGAGCCCGCGGCGCACAACGGACATGCGGAAGCGCTCCAGGTATCGACGGAAATGGTCAGGAGGCTCTCGAAAGGAACCTCGAAGCCGGCCTTGCCGGAGCTGCGATCGACCAGGGAGGCGACACCGATCACGCGAGCGCCCGCCGCTTCCACCACCGCGATCACCTCTCTCGTCGACTTGCCTGTGGTGACCACGTCTTCCACAACCACGACCGTCTCGCCGCGCTCCAGAGCGAAACCGCGGCGCAGGGTCATGGTCGCGCCCTCGCGCTCGGTGAAGAGCGATCGGCAGGAGAAGCCGCGCGCGCCACTTCGTGGCCGACCACGATTCCGCCCATGGCCGGCGCCACCACCACGTCGGGCGTGACCCCCGCGGCCTTGAGCTGCGCAGCGAGACGCGCGCCCAGTTCCGAGGCGATCTTCGTATCCATCAACACCCGCGCGCACTGCAGGTACTGTACGGAATGAAGACCGGAGGAGAGGAGAAAGTGCCCTTCGAGCAGCGCGCCCTGGCGTTTGAAGATATCGAGAATGTCGCTCACGGGGCGATTATCTCGCGGCCCGGGCCTCCGACATCGCGCTAACCGGGGCCAAGCCCCTTTGGCCTCTCGTCATTGCGAGGCCGCGCACATCTCATGAAAAGCAACAGACAAGTCGGCATACTGTCAGACCCGAGGTATGCGACCGTCAATCCGTCGGGAGTTGTCGGAGG
>JANNJB010000520.1:0-2296 GCA_031405615.1 Vicinamibacteria bacterium
GGCTGGCCCTATGACCAGGCCGCCGTGGACACGCTATATGCGGACTGGCTGGACAACGAAGGACATCACAGCAAACTGTACTACCAGGCCCTGCTCGCCGCGCCGAAGGCCCGTGCCAAGGTTCCGGCTGCCGCCCTGGCAACACCGCAGGCCTTCTTCGACTATCGCCGCCAACTGTGGATTCAGTTGATGTCCGCTTACGTCGCCGGTCCCATCGAGCTCATCGGCGGGTTGCTGATCATGATCGGGCTCTTCACGCGGCCGGTTGCGTTCCTTTGCAGCGGCCTCATGGCCTTCGCGTACTGGATGGGTCACGGCACGCGGGCGCTTTTGCCCATCGAAAACCGCGGCGAACTCGCGGCGCTCTACTGCTTCTTGTTCCTCTTCATATCCGCCTACGGTCCGGGGATCTGGAGCCTGGACGGTCTCAAGGGTAAGAAGGTCTAGCGAAGCAACGGCTCCAATTGACCGGCGAGTGTTTTCGCCATCAACCGCCCACCTTCGGGCGAGAGATGCAGCGAGTCGATGAAAAGCGACTCATTCCTGGTCGCCGCGATGTCTTTGCTGGTTCCGCTCAGGATGCCGACGTCCAGAAGCGGAACCGACAATCGCCGCGCCACTGCGGCCAGGGTCTCCGAATACGCCGTGCTGCTTGGCTCGGCGCCTTTGATCAGGCGGCTCGGAAGCGAGATGAAGATCGGCTGCGCGCCCGCGGCGCGCGCCTCCCCGACGAAGCTCTCGAGATTCGCCGCATAGGCGTCGAGCGGAACTCGCACCGTCGTTTGCGCGGCTCGCCCTTCGGAGCCAACCAGGCCGCGGCGCAGCCACAGGCCCTTCATCAGGCGGTAGATCGCAAGATGACGGAGCACGTCATCTGTGGTCGAGGTTGACGATTTCAGGCGGGCTGCGAACTCCGAATCGGTAATGGGGCGCCGGGTGCCGTCGTTCCAGCCGATAAGCAGGGTCACGAAGTCGACGCGTTGATTCTTCAGTGCCTGCCTCAACCGTCGCAGGGTCTGGTAGCTGGTGTAGCCCGTGACGCCCGCGTTGCGGACTTCCGTGCCTGTGCTCTGGAGCAGTACAGAGAGAGCCGCCGGATAAGAGTCGTCATCGCTCACGCCGAAGCCGAACGTGATCGAATCGCCGAAGCACAACATCCGTCTCGGCGCGCCCGGGGCTGCGATCCCACCTTCGCGGAGCCCGTCGTCGCCGATGGTGACGGCGCCGCCCCACATGGGCGCTGCGTAGCCGGGAGTCGGCTTCCAGAAGAGTTCCTGGTCGGGCTGCATGAAGGGCAGCTCGATGTCGGTGTCGATGCTGCGGACCAGAAAGCGGGGGAGCTCCCGTAATCCGGGCTGCGTGAACCGGGCGGCGAACTCGATCAGGCCGAGCCCGGCCATGGTGAGCAGGACTGAGTAAAGTACGGTCTTCACCGGTGAGAACCGGATCTCGGTCGACCGGCCACCTGATGACACAAGCCAGCATACCCGGCCCCGACCAACGAGCCGACCCGAAGAAGGACGTCCTCGTGCCCCTCGCGGGCTTCATGTTCCTGAGCCTCGTCTTCACCTGGCCCCTCGTGACGGCGCCTTTTACGCACGTGATCGGTCACGCCGTGCGAGAAGGTGTGCCCCCCCTCAACACCTGGGCGATGGCGACCGTCTGGCAGAACCTCTTCGCGCGTCCGGGCTCCCTGCTCGAGGGGAGTGCGTTCTTTCCATACGCAAACTCCGTGGCCTTTTCAGAGCACCTGTTCGTACCCGCCCTCATGGCGGGCCCGGTCGCCGAGGTCTCGGGAAGCTGGACGTTCGCCTACAACGTATCCATCTGGACGGCGCTCGTGCTCGCCGCCTGGTTCACCTTCCGCCTTTGTCGTGAGTTGGGAGCTTCGGGGCCGGCGTCGTTTCTGGGCGGCGGCCTGTACGCCTTCAACACATGGAACATCAATGAAGTCGTCCGCTCGCAGATTGTGTCGAACGAGTTCTTTCCGCTGGTCCTGCTGACCTGTGTGCGCTTCGCGAGGCAGCCAACGTGGGCACGTGCTCTGGCCGTGGGCGGCGCCGCGCTGTTGCAGGCCTTGAGCTGCATGTACTGGGCGGTCTATCTGCCCTTCCTTCTCATTCCCGTTCTTGTGGCCCTGCTTGGGTGGAACCGACGCGTCTGGATCCGCGTCTCCCTGAGTCTCATTGGCGCGGCCGGCCTTGTCCTTTTGTTTGTCTGGCCGTACGTTCTCAAGGGACGTGCTTTCGGACTCGAGCGCCCGGCGCCAACGTCCATGCCGATCGAACGCTATTTC
>JANNJB010000521.1:0-3767 GCA_031405615.1 Vicinamibacteria bacterium
GACGTGCAGAGCGAAGCGTGGGACTTCCCGGAAGCGCTTTTCGAGCGACGCGTCTGGGAAATCCGACGGCCGCGTCCCGACGCCGAAGCCTTGACGCGCGCGGTCGAGCTGATTCGCGCCGCGAAGCGTCCGATCATCGTCGCGGGCGGCGGCGTGCTCTATTCGGAGGCCGCGACGTCCCTCGCTCTCTTCGCGAGCGCCACGGGCATTCCCGTCGCCGAGACCCAGGCCGGCAAGGGCGCCTTGTCGTTCGACCACGCTCTTTCCTTGGGCGCCATCGGGGCCACGGGGACGCGCGGAGCGAACGTTCTCGCGCGTGAGGCCGACCTTGTGATCGGCATCGGCACCCGGTACACCGACTTCACCACCGCGTCAAAGACCGCCTTCCAGAATCCCAACGTCCGCTTCGTGAACATCAACGTGGGCGAGTTCGACGCCTTCAAACACGGCGGAGTCGCGGTCGTGGCCGATGCGCGGGAGACCCTCGTGGCCCTGCTCGAAGCCATGCCCGGTTTCCTCGCTCCCACCGAATGGAGCGCGCGGGCCTTCGAGGCAAACCGCGACTGGGACAAGGACGTGGAGCGGATCTACACCCTCGACTCTCCCACGCGACCAAGCCAGGGCGAGGTGATCGGCGCGGTGAACGATGCGGCCGGGGAACGGGGTGTGGTGGTGTGCGCCGCCGGGAGCCTGCCGGGCGACCTGCACAAGTTGTGGCGCTCGCGGGACCCCAAGAGTTATCACCTCGAGTACGGGTACTCCTGCATGGGCTACGAAGTCGCGGGCGGGCTCGGGGTGAAGATGGCGGCGCCCGACCGGGATGTGTTCGTGATGGTGGGCGACGGTTCGTGGCTCATGATGTCGTCGGAGCTCGTGACCGCGAATCAGGAGGGCGTGAAGCTCATCGTGGTTCTGATCGACAACGGCGGCTACGGTTCGATCGGCAGTCTTTCGAAGTCGCTCGGCTCCGGGGGATTTGGAACGCAGCTGCGCTACCGCGACGAAGATGGTTCGATCTCCTCGCGGCAGCTTCCGATCGACTTTGCCGCGAACGCACGGAGCCTGGGTCTCAATGTCCACACGGCCGACACGCTCAAGGACCTGCGCGCGGCTCTTGCTGAGGCGAAGGCATCGGCCGAGACCACAGTGATCGTGACTCATACCGATCCGTCGGTGAAGGTGGGCGGCTATGAGTCGTGGTGGGATGTGCCGCCGGCGGAGGTGTCGACAATCGATTCGGTCAAGGCGGCGCGGACGGAGTATGAGGTGGCGAGGAAGAAGGAGCGTTGGTATTTGTAGGGAGCCATTCCAACGACCAAGCAGGTTGGACACCCACGCATCGCGACTCCGCCGCACTACCAAGCCAATTGGGCACCCACGTCACCCCGGCGAAAGCCGGGGCCTAGCGCGCGCTGTCCGTTAGCTTCCGCGAAACCTGTGATCACGCTCCCAGCGCGATGTTCAACCGAGCATGCCGGAGGTTTCGCGGCTGGAAACGGACGCTCGCGCTAGGCCCCCGCCTGCGCGGGGGTGACGTGTGTATCTTCGAACAGGGTAGGAACTTCGACGATCGGGCCGCTCAGTTCGCGCCCGAGGGACGAGTTGTGCGAAGGGCATCCCTCAACTGTTCCGGGTCGGTGATCGGGGCTTCGCAGGCGTAGTTTCGGCAGAGGTAGACCGCGGGGGCGCCTTGGACGAGTGTCTTGCCCCTGAGCAGCGGTTCGTTTGACGGAGAGCCATCGCTGCGGACGATCACGCGCTGGCGCAGGAACACGCCTGCGATCGCGCGGTCGAGCGCCTTCGTTCGCCCGTCATCGGGAGCGCCAACAAGCACGATCTCGGCGGGACCGTTGCGCAGGAAGTCGAGGACGAGCAGGGACGTGGGAAATGCCCGCGGCTGGCGTTCGATCGCTACGCCCCAGGCGGCGATCGCGCGGGTCGCCGCATCCTTGAACGAGCCGCGGTCGAAGAACACGGAAAGACGCGCAAGGGCGAGGGCCGCTTCCCCGTTCGCCGAGGGCGTGGCGCCGTCATGGCCTTCGCGGTGGCGCAGCAGCAGCGCCTCGTTGAAACGAGATGTCGAATAGAAGCTGCCTTCCTTCGAGGCGAAGAGGTCGAGGATCGATTCGCCGAGGCTCCGTGCGCGGTCGAGCCACAACGACCCACCCGAAGGAAGCGCCTCGGAGAGATCGATGAGCGCGTTCGCGAGGAAGGCGTAGTCTTCGAGGAAAGCTTCCCCCTGGGCCGCGCTCTGGCGTGATGAGCGCAAAAGCCGCTCGTCGCGGCGGTGGTGCTGCCACAAATACGTGGCCGCGCGTTCGGCCGCCTGCACGTAGCAAGCCTCGCCGAACACGCGACCGGCTTCGGCGAAACCGCCGATCATGAGGCCGTTCCAGGCGGTGAGCGTCTTGTCGTCGAGGGCCGGGGGCACTCGCTTCGATCTCTCGCCGTAGAGCAGGCAGCGGCCCTTAGCGATGATCGCGTCGAGCGCGCCTTCGTCGAGGTCGTGACGTTTCGCTACCTCGGCCTTCGAAGAACGAGTGCGAAGAATGACGTGGCCCTCCCAGTTTCCCCGCTCCGTGACGTCGTAGTAGTCGCAGAAGGCGGCCGCTTCTTTCTCGTTCGCGAGCAGAGCCACAACCTCGTCCTTCGTCCATACGAAGAACTTTCCCTCCACACCCTCCGAGTCGGCATCCGTCGCGGAGTAGAAAGCGCCCTCGGGCGATGTCATCTCCCGAAGGATGTAATCGAGTACCTCGCGGGCGACGCGCTCGTAGGCCGGAGTCTTCGTGATCTGAAAAGCCTCGGTGTAGACGCGCGCGAGCTGGGCGTTGTCGTAGAGCATCTTCTCGAAATGCGGGGCCAGCCACTCGCGGTCGGTCGAGTAACGCGCGAAGCCGCCGCCCACGTGGTCGTAGATACCCCCCGCGGCCATCGCGTCGAGTGTGGTCGTGGCCATGAAACGCGCCCGGCTCTCATCCTCACCTTGCCCCTGTCGAAGCAGGACGCGCAGCGCCTGGTGGGGTGGGAACTTGGGGGCTGAGCCGAAACCGCCGAAGCGCGAATCGAACTCCGACGCGCTCTGCTCTTCGAAAGCCTCCCACGCCTCGAGCGAAGGATCACTCGCGGGGAGGGCCAGAACATTTTCGCGAAGGAACCCGGCGACCTGGCCCGCCTGTTCGAGCAGGCTCGCACGGTCCTCGCGCCAGATCGCGGCGATGCGCTCGAGCAGGGTTCCAAAACCCGGCCGGCCATATCGGTCCTCGGGCGGGAAATACGTGCCCGCGAAGAAGGGCTCCTGCTTCGGGGTCAGGAAGACGGTCATGGGCCAGCCGCCCTGACCGTGGTTCATCGCGAGGGTAGCCGCCATATAGATGTCGTCGAGGTCGGGCCGCTCCTCGCGATCGACCTTGATGCACACGAAGTGCTTGTTCATGAGCGCGGCGATCGTCTCGTTCTCGAACGACTCCCGCTCCATGACGTGACACCAGTGACAGGAGGAGTACCCGATCGAAAGCAGGATGGGCCGGTCCTCGTTGCGGGCACGGACCAGCGCCTCTTCCCCCCAGGGATACCAGTCGACCGGGTTGTGCGCGTGCTGGAGCAGGTACGGCGAGGTCGCATGGATGAGGCGGTTGTGCGGGCGGGGAACGGTCTCGGTCATGCTTTGATTCTGGCAGAGGGGCATCGGTTAGCCTCCGCAGCGATGGACGGAACCTTCATCCACCACATCGCGCTGCGCGTGAAGGACTGCGCGGTCTCGGCCC
>JANNJB010000522.1:0-3031 GCA_031405615.1 Vicinamibacteria bacterium
TCGATACTCGCGGCAGACCAGGGGATCACGTGTGAGCGCGGAGTCGTCGAGGCCGGGATCGACGCTCAAACCCGGGAACCACCGCGCCAGCCAGGGCAGGACTCGTCTGAGCCAGGGTGATGTTCCCGACGCGTCGAGCGCCGGCGCCATGACCACGCACGAATGAACGCTCTCGGGCGAGGCGAGCGCGAAATCGAGCGCCTGCAATGCGCCGAACGAGAGGCCCACGAGCGCGGGCAAACGACCGCAACGGTCTTCTACGAGGTCGATGAATCGGGCAAGGTCGTCGCGCAATTCCTCCCAGGTCTCCGCGTAGTTGGCGCGTCCCGCCGATCGGCCTGAGCCGCGCCGATCGAAGGCGAAGACCTCGAACCCATGATCGGCGAGGAATCTCCCAAGCTTCAGGTACGGGAGAGACCGGGAATGATCGCCGAGGCCATGAATGAGGATCACCGGCTGGACACGGCTCTCCGCGACGTGAAGACGCCAGGTCGAGAGGGTCAGACCGTCTCGGGTGATGAAGGACCCGTCGATCACCTCGGTCACGGCCATGCTTTCTGCCGCGCAGGCTCCTAGTGTTTCTTGTCGCCGCCGGGCGGGATGAAGACCGGGAAGGGCGACACCGTCCCGCCGCTCGCGGCCCCGATGACCTTCGGTGTTCCCTCGTGATCGACCTCGTCGATGCGGATCACCGAGTGCATGGGAACGAAGAAGCGCTTCACGCCCGCGAACTCGTGTTTCAGGCTGTCCTCGGAGGGGTCGATGACGACCGAGGACTTCTGGCTCCAGAGCAGGTTCGAGACCTCGATGAAGCCGAACAGCTCCGCGGACCCGACGCTCTTCGCGTACAACTCGAGCACGCGGCCCTGATTCATGAAGGTGATGCGGTAGACGCGGGGCGAGGCCATAGGTGTTCGTACGTTACCAACGCGCCTGGTGGTTTGTGCGTGTGCTTTCGCTCAAACCCGACCGAGCACGTGACGCAGCGCTCCTTCCAGGGACGGATACGCGAACTCGAAGCCGGTGTCGAGAGCCTTCTCAGGATTGACCCGGGCGCTCGCCATCAGCAGGGGCCCGGTCATCTCGCCCAGCGCCAGTTTCAAAGCGAACTCAGGCGCGGGTATCACCGCCGGTCGATTGAGCACCCGTCCCAGGATTTTCGTGAACTCGGCGTTGGTCACGGGCTCCGGCGAGGTGGCGTTCACGGGTCCGCGCACCGCGTCGTTCATGAGGATGTGGTGGATCAGGTAGAGCAGATCGTCGAGGGCGATGAAACTCCACCACTGCCGCCCGTGTCCGAGCGGGCCGCCCAGGCCAAGACTGAAGGGCAGGAGCATGGGCTCGAGCGCGCCGCCCGCGGGGGTCAGCACGAGGCCGCTCCGCAGATGGACGACACGGATGCCCGCATGAGCCGCGGGCTCAGCAGCGCCTTCCCACTCCAGGCAGACCTCGGGAAGGAAGCCCTCGCCCGGAGGATCCGACTCCCGCAGGATTCGATCGCCGCGATCCCCGTAGTAGCCCGTGGCCGAGGCGGAGATGAACACGGCCGGCGGTTTCTTGAGCGCGCCGAGGGTTTCGGCGAGCCGCCTGGTGAAGGGAACGCGCGAGTCCCTGATGAGCCGCTTCTTCTCCTGGGTCCATCGGCCCTTGGCGATCGGATCGCCGGCGAGGTGGACCACCCCGTCGAAGCCCTCCATGTCGGAGGGATGGGCGGCGCCCTTCTCGGGATGGAACTCGATCTCTCGATCGTTCCGGGCCGGGTGGCGGGTGAGACGATGAACGGTGTGCCCGCCGCTTTCGAGGAAAGACACGAGCGAGCGACCGACGAGCCCGGTGGCGCCGGTGACGAGGATCCGCAACGCACGCTTCGAAGCCCGCCCGTGGACCAACAAATCTTTCGCGAGCACGCGATGCCGGTACGCGAATGCCGCCGCGAGTTTTTTCCGCACGAGGGCGGAGCCGAAAAGGTCGCCGAGCCGTCCCGCGGGGAGCACGTAGCGGATCCGATCCTCCATCACGCTGGTGGAGTCGTCCTTCGGTTCGAAGCGGTGGGTGTGATCGAAAAGATCAAAGGGTCCGGTGCGCTGAACGTCGCGGAACATCTCTCCGTCCCGAACTTCCGCGAAGTCGGCGACCCAGACGATGCGAGTGCTCGGTGCGATGGGAAGGTGCATCTCCACCGACCCACCCGCCGCGGGCGGGGCGAAGGGCGAGATCACGCGCGGCTCCTCCCAGGGCGGGGCCAGGCGCTCGAAGGCTCCGCGCCTCATGTGCCAGGCGTAGACCGAAGCGGCGCTCGCCGGCACAACGGATCGAAGGAGGAACTCGTGGGGGGTCAAGAGGGTAAGTGTGAGAGTATCGCGGGCTGCCTGATCGCAGCGATCGAGCACCTTCCCCCCCACCCCTTCGAGGAGTATCCGTGGCCGCCCAGTACATGTTCACAATGAAGGACCTGCGCAAGGTAACGCCGCAGGGCAAAGAGCTTCTCAAGGGAATCTGGCTCTCGTTCTACCCCGGCGCCAAGATCGGCGTGCTGGGCGCCAATGGCGCGGGCAAGTCGACCCTCCTTCGCATCATGGCCGGCGAGGACAAAAACTTCGCGGGCGAGGCCTTCGCGGCCCAGGGCGTCAAAGTGGGCTTCCTGCCTCAAGAACCGGTGCTCGACGCCACGAAGAACGTTCGCGAAAACGTCGAGTTGGCGGTGACGGCGAAGCGCAAGATCCTCACCCGCTACGACGAACTCGCCGCGAACTACGCGGACGAAACCGCCGATGAGTTCTCGCGGCTTCAAGACCTGATCGACGCGCAGGATCTGTGGAACCTCGACACGCATCTCGACATGGCCATGGACGCCCTGCGCCTGCCTCCCGGCGACGCCGAGGTCACCAAACTCTCGGGCGGCGAAAAACGTCGAGTGGCTCTGTGCCGCCTTCTCCTCGATGCTCCCGACCTGCTGCTTCTCGATGAGCCCACGAACCATTTAGACGCCGAGTCGGTGGCCTGGCTCGAGCGCCATCTCAAGGAATACAAG
>JANNJB010000523.1:0-2948 GCA_031405615.1 Vicinamibacteria bacterium
TACACCACGACGCGCGGCCACGAGCGATCTCGCCGAGCCACTCTTGCGGACGCCGCCCCCGAGTACCCATCGTGCCGAGGATCGCTTCGTGGCCAGGCGTCGCCCTGCCCTGCGGGCCGCGCTCGCGCTCGCCCTCCTTCGATGAGCTTCCTCGCGATGACGGCGTGGGGTTTCTCTCTCCAGTCACGGACGTTGGTCCGTGGACCGACTCGCAATGACGACAGGTCCAATTGGCTTGGCCCCGGCTGGCCTTCCGGCTCGCAATGACGACAGGTCCAAGTAGCTTGGACTCGTGTGCGATGGCGGTGATGAGGCGACCCGCGAGATAATCGTCAACGTGAGCGACCTTCTCGACATCTTCAAGCGCCAGGGCGCGCTGCTCGAAGGGCATTTCCTTCTCTCCTCCGGCCTTCATTCGGCGCAATACCTGCAATGCGCGCGCGTGCTGATGGATACGAAGATCGCCTCGGACCTCGGCGCGCGTCTCACCGCGCAGCTCAAGGCCGTGGGCGTTGGCCCCGACGTGGTGGTGGCGCCGGCGATGGGAGGGATCGTGGTCGGCCATGAGGTGGCGCGCGGTTTCGGTTGCCGTTCGCTCTTCACCGAGCGCGAAGGCACGACCATGACCCTGCGTCGCGGTTTTGCGCTCGAACGCGGAGAGAGCGTGGTCGTGGTCGAAGATGTCGTCACCACGGGGAAGTCGACGCGCGAAGTGATCGCCGTGGTCGAAGCTGCGGGCGCTCGTGTGATCGGAATCGCGTCTCTTGTCGATCGCAGCTCCGGCAAGGCGGGCTTCGAGGTTCCATTCGAGAGCCTGCTGAGAGTCGCGGTCGATACCTGGACCGCCGGTTCATGCCCGCTGTGCGCGTCCGGTTCGACCGCGATCAAACCCGGCTCGCGCCCCGGCGCTTGAGCGACGTCGAACCCCGGTCCGACTACAACCAGCGCGTCACGCTGTCTTACGACGGTTACGGCTTCGCGGGATTTCAGGCTCAGGACAAGGACAAGGGCCGGACGATTCAGGACGAGGTCGAGCAGGCACTTCAGCGACTCCACGCCGGCGCCTTCATCCGCATCGAAGGGTCGGGCCGGACCGATCAGGGCGTTCACGCTCTGGGTCAGGTCATTTCATTCCGCGCGCCGCGGCTCTGGCCGGAGAACGAACTGGCGCGTGCTCTCAACTCGACCCTGCCGAAAGACATTCGAGCCCTGGCGTCTTCGCCGGTGGCCGACGACTTTCACGCGCGGCGGTCCGCGGTGTCGAAACACTACCGGTATCTCCTCGATGTCTGCGAAACCCAGCATGCAGTAAGACGGCGCTACGCGGGGCATACCGGCTTCAAGCTCGATCACCGCGCCATCGAGCGGGTGGCGGCGCTCTTCCTCGGCCGGAAGGACTTTGCCTCGCTGAGAAACGCGGGAACGGACGTCAAGACCACGGTGCGGAACGTCACCCGGTCTGAAGTCCGCTGGGACGACTCGACTATGGTGTTCGATGTAGAGGCGGACGGTTTCCTCCGCCGCATGGTCCGCGCGATGGTAGGGGGCTTGATCTCCGCGGGCCGCGGCGCCGCGACGGTCGAGGATCTCGCGAAAGCACTCGAAAGTCGCGACCGCAGCGAATGGCCGGCGCCCGCGGGGCCCGAGGGCCTGTACCTGGTCTCCGTCCGCTACTGAGCCGTATTCGCTATAATTTCGCCTCCGCCGCTCCTTCTCTCCCGAGGGCTTTTTGGAACCTGATTCGATCGTCATCACCGGCGCGCGCCAGCACAATCTCAAGAATGTCTCCCGGTCGATTCCCAAGAAGAAGTTCGTGGTCTTCACGGGCCCGTCGGGATCGGGTAAGTCGTCACTCGCCTTCGACACGCTCTACGCCGAGGGTCAGCGCCGCTACATCGAAAGCCTGAATGCCTACGCCCGGCAGTTCCTCGGGCAGATGGACAAGCCGCTCTACGACTCGATCCGAGGCCTGGCGCCCACGATCTCCATCGAGCAGAAGGCCGCTTCCGCCAACCCTCGCTCCACCGTGGGAACCGTGACCGAAATCCACGACTACCTGCGCGTCCTCTTCGCGCGCGTCGGTCATCTCTCCTGTCCCAAGTGCGGACGCGACGTGAAGCCCCAGTCCTCCCAGCAGATCGTGGCCGAGATCGCCTCGCTCAAGGAAGGGAAGAAGTTCCTCATCCTGGCTCCGCTCGTCGATGGACGGAAGGGCGAACATCAGGATGTCTTCGAGACGATCCGGCGGACTGGTTTCGCGAGAGCGCGCGTGGACGGGGCCGTGGTGGCTCTCGAAGATGACATCCGGCTCGACAAGAAACGGAAACACTCGATCGAAGCGGTGGTCGACCGGCTGATCGCCAAGCCCGACCTCGACCGCACGCGTCTGGCCGACTCGGTCGAACAGTCGCTGAAGCTCGGCAAGGGTGTCGTGATCGTGGCGGTCGAAGGCGAACCCGATCGCGTGATGTCGCAGCAGCGCGCCTGCTCCAACTGCAATCTCTCGTTTCCGGAGCCGACACCTCAGCTCTTCTCGTTCAACTCTCCGATGGGCATGTGCCCCGACTGCTCGGGCCTCGGCACGCGTATGGAGATGGACGCTGAACGTCTCATCCCAAACCCCGAACTATCGGTGAACGAGGGCGCGGTGAAAGCGTGGGGCAAACTCGACGACGCCACGAGCTGGGGCTCGGACATCGTGCGCGCGCTCTCGAAGGAGCGTGGCATCGATCTCAACAAGCCCTGGAAGTCGCTCTCCCAGGCCCACAAAGACGTCTTGCTCTTCGGCACCGGCGGCGAACGCGTCGCCATCAAGTTCAAGGGCTCGTGGGGCGGCGGGACGTTCCGCATGCGCTACGAGGGCCTGCTCAATTCGATGCTCCGCCGGATGAAGGAGACCCAGTCGGAGGACATGCGCCAGTATTACCAGCGCTTTCTCTCGCAGCGGC
>JANNJB010000524.1:0-2385 GCA_031405615.1 Vicinamibacteria bacterium
GGTCGAGTCGAGTGCTCGTGAACTCTCTGAAGACGACATGGTGCGGGCGCTGGTGGCCGGCCATGACGCGATCAAGGTCATCTGCGCGGTTCAGCGTCAGATGATGGCCGAGGTCGGCAAGACCAAGCGTCAGGCTCCGAAGAAGGAAATCGACCACGCTCTCGCTCATGAGATCGCCGCCGCCCTCGAACCGCCTCTCTACGAGGCGATGCAGAAGCGCGACAAACTCGAGATGTACGCGAAGATGGACGCGGTCAAGAAAGGCTACGTCGCCACGATCCCCGAGGATCAGGCGGCCAAGAAGGCCCTGGTGTCCACGGTCTACGACCAGCTTCGCGAGCACATCCTTCGTCGCGAGATCCTGGAGCGGGGCCGACGCCTCGACGGTCGTCGCTTCGACGAAATCCGCCCGATCACGTCCGAAGTCACGGTTCTTCCGCGCACCCACGGCTCGGCGCTCTTCACCCGGGGCGAAACCCAGGCCCTGGTCACTGCGACCCTTGGCACCAGCGAAGACGCGCAGATCATCGATACCGTCCAGGAACTCGAGCACAAGAAGCGCTTCATGCTCCACTACAACTTCCCGTCGTTCTCCGTCGGGGAAGTGAGACCGAACCGCGGCCCCGGCCGTCGCGAGATCGGCCACGGCGCCCTCGCCGAGCGCGCGCTGCGCGAGATGCTGCCCTCGGAAGAGGATTTCCCGTACACGATCCGCATCGTCTCGGACATCCTGGAGTCGAACGGCTCTTCGTCGATGGCTTCGATCTGCGGCGGAACTCTTTCGATGCTCGACGCCGGCGTGCCCATGAAGGCCCCGGTGGCGGGTGTCGCGATGGGTCTGGTCTCAAACGGTGAGAAGTTCATCGTCCTCTCCGACATCGCGGGCGAGGAAGATCACTACGGCGACATGGACTTCAAAGTCGCGGGCACCGCCAAGGGCCTCACCGCCCTCCAGATGGACATCAAGATCGACGGACTGCCCGCCGACCTGTTGGCCCGAGCCCTCGCTCAGGCCAAGGAAGGCCGTCTGCACATCCTCGGCAAGATGGCCGAGACGCTCACCACCCACCGGGCCGAGATGAGCGTGTACGCGCCTCGCATCATCACGGTGAGGATCCCCGTCGACAAGATCCGCGACGTCATCGGACCCGGCGGCAAGATGATCCGCTCCATCACCGAGCGGACGGGCTGCAAGATCGAGATCGAGGATGACGGTCGCGTTTTGATCGCTTCGACCGATCTGCAGGCCGCTCAGCAGGCCGTGGCCATCATCGAAGAGCTCACCGCGAGCGTCGAGCTGGGCAAGACGTACATGGGCAAGGTCGTCCGCATCGTCGATTTCGGCGCGTTCGTCGAGATCATGCCCGGGACCGACGGTCTGCTCCACGTTTCCGAGATTGCGCACGAGCGCGTCAACGAAGTCCGCGATGTCCTCGCCGAAGGCGACACCGTGATGGTCAAGGTTCTGACCATCGACCCGATGGGCAAGGTCCGACTCTCGAAGAAGGCGCTGCTGCCGTTGCCCGAGGGCATGGTGGCGCCGCCCGAGGGGAGCAGCGAGCGTCCTCCGCGCCGCGAAGGCGGCGGTGACCGCGATCGGGGCCGGGGTGGCGATCGTCCCCGTGGCGGCGGCGGCGGTGGTCGCGGCGGCGGTTTCTCGGGAAACCGCGGAGGGCGCTAACCTGAAGGAGTGAAAAACACTCCTGTTGGTCAACGAGGCGGTCTAGGGATCGCCTCGTTCCTTTTTGTGGCCGCTGTGCTGGCGCTCGTCGCCCTCGCTCCGATCGAGCGGGACACCGTCGAGGCGGCCGAGGCCTATACGGTTCGCGTGACCGTGGGCGCTTCGGGGTTTGAGCCGAAGAGGATCACCGTCCCCCTGGGGACCGTGCACTTTGTCGTGACCGCTCGGGAAGGCGACCATTGTTTTGCGATCCCATCGCTCGATGTCGAGAAGCGGGTGCGGGCCGGCCGGCCCCTGGAGGTCGACGTGACGTTCGATCGGGCGGGGGAGTTCCCGTTCCTGTGCTGCGTCGAGGGATCCGGCACCGCCGAGGTCGGCGCGATCGTGGTTGCTTCGGGTAAGTAGGGGAGCTACCCCCTTCGACACCCGGACGAAGCGCCGTCTGGTGGGCAGGAGCCCTTCTCTCTGCGGAGGCTCCTAGTCCCTTCGACACCCGGACGGAGCGCCGTCTGGTGGACCGGAGCCCTTCTGCCGCGCAGGCTCCTAGTCACTCGATCAACAGAGATCTGCATTTGGCCCTAAGTTTGACTGATTAGTCTCAGTTCTGGAACGCGATAAGAGTGGCATTGAACTCCGGAGCGATACAACTGCTCTCGCTCCTGAACGCTTGCTTGTGTTCGAAGTTCGAGGGGCAATTCAAACCT
>JANNJB010000525.1:0-6942 GCA_031405615.1 Vicinamibacteria bacterium
GGATCCGCGACCCCACCCGCCCGCTTCGTCGCATCGGGCGGAAGCGTTGCGCAGTTGGCGAGCGGAAGAGTGAACGAAAGCGAGATCAGGAAGTTTCTGCGGGAAATCATGGAGCACCGGAATAAGGAGGAAAGAACGGCGAAGCCGAGGTCCTTGCTGGAGGCGGACGTCGGGCGGGTGGACGCAAACCGCGAGGGGGTTCCTCGCGCGGTCAGAGCGGCTCAGACGCGGAGCGGCGGTCTGGGCGTCAAAGGTCCCCGGCGGCTTGTCAGTCGCAGCCGAGTTTGCGAACTCGTCAGGGGCGAGGGGAAGGAGACGATCGGAGTGGCGGCGGCTTGAAACGAAGTCGCGTCGGGACTGAGGCTCAGGGCGAAATCGCGACCGCTCGTCTCGCGCCCTTCACCCTCGCAGCAGCACTCATCGAGGCTCGAGACGGTGAGTCCTTCAGCCGGTTCATGGCACGAAGAGACCGGGCCGGCCGGCGCCGCCATCGAGCAGGCGCACAGGGCCACGATCGCCAGAGCGTGCGAAACAAGCGCCACGAAGGCGGCCAGGCGCGCGGCGAGGGTCGGGACTTTCACTCGCTGTGAAAGGTACCACGGAGGCGCCGAGGCCCGACAATGGCCGAGAACTCAGGCCGCCGAACTCTTGCGGCGTTTCTTGTCCGCGTACATCGCGCGATCCGCTTCCTCGACCGCGGCAAGAATCTCGATCCCGCCGCCGAAGGGCGCTGCTCCGATACTGGCCTTGAGCCCGGCCTCCTCGATGGCCTGCCCGATCGCCTCGCGCCGCCCCGGGATTTCGTCAGCGGCCACGCCGTCGATGACCACCAGGAACTCATCGCCTCCCCAGCGGATCACCAATTCGTTGGGTCGCACCCGCGTCTTGACCGCCTCGGCCACCTGGCGGATCAAAGCGTCCCCGGCCGGATGCCCGTCGGTGTCGTTCACGACCTTGAGGTTGTCGATGTCGATCAGAAACACCGCACCCACGCTGGTTTCACCCTCCTGCACCCGGCGATCGACCAGCGTCCTGAACACACGCCGGTTGAAGCAGCCGGTGAGCGGATCGGTGTCGGCGAGAGTTTCAAGCTGCGCCCGGGCAGCTTCGAGTTCCGAGTTGGCGAAGGCCAGGGCCTGGCGGGTGCGCTCCGTGGTGGCGAGCACGAGGCCGAGCGCGAGAACCACGTCGAGAAGCAGAAATACGAAAGGCGCCAGGCCGGCGAGGGGAATACCCGCGTCCTGCCGCGAGTAGAAGAGGAACGCGAGGAGGCAGCCGACGTTGAACCAGGCCTGGAGGAGGATGGTGTACGAGGAGATCCTGAGTCCAACGAGACGGACGCCCGCTGTCTTCCAAAGAAGCCAGGACGCCATGGCGAGAACCGCGGCGCGGAACGACAGGGTGAGGACGATTCCCGCCTGCGCGTCGCCCGCGAGGAAAGCGCCGATGCTCACCGAACCCGCGATGCCGAGCAGACCGAAGGTCGCCCGTGAGTGCCGCGTGTTCTTGAAAGTCTCCGCCGCATCGAGCAGAAGGACGGTGTTCGCCATGGCGAAGAAGAAGGCGAACGCGAGGGCGCCCGGACGGTCGGTGAAGCCGTAGGTGACGAGCGCGCCGCTGCCCAGGACCTGGGCGACGAAAGAATGAGTCCAGGCCCGCAGCCTCGAGCCGGGATCGAACCGTGAGACCAGAACGAAAATCAGACTGAGGACGATCGAGAACGCGAAGTAGAGGGGGACGCTGTCTTCGAAAGCCCCACGGCCAAGCGCCCACTCACGACTTTCCATGACGCCCTATCCTGCCTCGACGGTGAGTCTGGCGGCGCGGGGGCGGGCGCTCAACTCCAGCCGAGCCGGTCGGCGGCGTCTGAAACCAGGGACTCGAAGAAACGCTCGATGTCGTGGGCCAGAGCTTCCGGCACCGGGCTTTTGCCGGCGGCGAGGGAAACGCCGGTTACGTGGTGATGCGCGTCCAGGACCACCGCCGCATCGAAGGTGGAGGAGGCGCGCGCGTAGTCTTCGAGGGCGAGGGCCGCGTCCTGACCGAGCTTCGCGGGCGTCTTGAACTTCACCCGGACTTCGGTCATGGGACCTCCTTACGAAGAGGCGAAGCGCTTCTACTTCTGGAAGTACTTCGCGTTGATTTCCGTGTAGTTCTTCCAGTTATCGGGAAGTTCGTCCTGCGGGAAGATGGCCTGGACCGGGCAGACGGGCACGCACGCACCGCAGTCGATGCAGGAGTCGGGGTCGATGTAAAGCTGGGTCGCGGCGGCGTGGTCGGGGGAGTCTTTCTTGGGGTGGATACAGTCCACGGGGCAGACTTCGACGCAGGCGGTGTCTTTGGTTCCGATGCACGGCTCGGCGATCACGTAGGTCATGGGACTTCCTTGTTTCTCCTCAAGAATTTCTGCGCCGAAAGTGTATCAAGGGAAAGGGCGTGCGCGTCATAATGACCGCGCATGAGCGAGACAACCACGCCGCGGCGGATCTCGAAGCCCCGCATCGCTCTCATGATCGTTATCGATCTATTGGCCGTGGCCATCGCGGTGGGCCTCTACATGTTCCTCGAATCGCGCGACATGGACGCGGCGCTCATGGGCGTGATGGCCTCGCTCGTCTTCGCGGCCTTCTTCAACCTCGTGATCGTTCTCGTTTCGCTGAAGCCCTAGTATTTCGAGCGAACGTCCAGGCGAGGACGCGGCTTCGCTTCTGACCCTGGCCCATTTCGAGTGTCGTCACCTCCAAGGCTCCCGCTTCCCGCTTCCCGCGCCGCGCTTTCGAGCCGGGGGAGATGGGCGCTTTTCGAGACGAGGCTCGTGAACCACCGAACCTGGTCGCGGACCTCCACGCTCTCGGTGATCATCCGAAGAACGAACCCCAGCTCACCACCCGGGCACCAGAGTTCCCCCGCTTGTCCGCCGAAGTTGCGTGACGGCGTGCTCGATTTGGACAGGCCGAGGTTTCGGCGCTTTCTGTCGCTTCCAGACGCCGCGTCCGCGGCCGAGGCGTGAAACGGGGGGTTGCACATCGAGGCGTCGTAGAACTCGCCTTGAAGAATCACACCGCGGAAACAGCTCGAGCGGTCCTTCTGGAGCCGGCACTCGATCATCGACTCTCCCCGGCGGTTCGCGTCGGCCAGCCCCCGCGCCCACGCGAGCGCCCCGGGGTCGATCTCCGAACCGACGAAACTCCAGCCGTATTCCGACGCCCCGATCAGAGGATAGATACAGCTCGCGCCGACGCCGACGTCGAGAATCCGGAGCCTGGGTCCGCGAGGAATCGTGTCCCCTCCGCGAGCCAGCAGGTCCGCGAGGTGGTGCACGTAATCGCTTCGTCCGGGGATGGGTGGGCACAATGCGCCGGGCGGAAGATCCCACGTCGCGATTCCGTAGGCCTGGCGCAGAAGAGCCTGATTGAGGGCCAGCACCGCGGCCGGCTCCGCGTAGTCGATCGACGCGTCGCCATGCGGATTCGCACGGACCCAGGCCCCCAGTTTCGGGCTCACGGCGACGAGCGACGCGAAATCGTAGCCGCCGCGAAAACGATTTCGCGGATGCATCTTTTCCTTCGTCGATGGGTGGATCATGGCGATGGGGGCCGCGCGTGCGACTCCGCGGAGTGGATCACGGAAGACTGCCGCGTGTCCAAACATCCGTTCGGTTTTCACTGAAGCGATGACGAGACTTAAGCGCCAAAACGTTCAAGGCTCTTGATTGCCTGGCGGAAGCGCACATAGAATCCGCGACCAAATGCCGCAACTTTTCCCGAAGCAGGCCAATGGACTGTCTCAGGCGAGCCTGGCCGCCGGCGCCGCCGTTGGTGGAACCGTGCTCCTGGCCCTGTTTCTGCTGGCCCGTTCCGGTTATGCCACGGGGGAAGGAACACCCTACGACCAGGCGGTTCCCTTCTCGCACAACCATCACACCACCGGCATCGGAATCGACTGCCGCTACTGCCACACCTCGGTTGAGACTTCGGCCTCGGCCTCGGTTCCGCCCACCCAGACCTGCATGAACTGCCATTCGCAGATCTGGGCGCAAGCGCCCATGCTTGAGCCTGTCCGTGAGAGCTATCGCTCCGGCAAGTCGCTCGAGTGGAGGAAGGTGAACGACCTTCCCGATTTCACCTACTTCAATCATTCCGCTCACGTGAACAAGGGAGTGGGCTGCACCACGTGTCACGGACAGGTGGGCGAGATGCCCCTTGTCTACCAGGCCACGTCGATGCAAATGAACTGGTGCCTCGACTGCCACCGCAATCCCGAGAAGTTCCTGCGGCCCAAGTCCCAGGTTTACGCGCCGGTCTGGCGCCCGCCGGCCGACCAGCTGAGCGTGGGCGCGAAACTGCGCGCCGAGTACCACGCCAATCCCCGCGTCTCCTGCTCCACCTGTCATCGCTAGGTCTAGAACGCAACTCCCCAGAACGGAAACCCCCAGAACGGAAACGATGACCGACGTCCATATCCCGATTTCGCAAGTGACCCGTGTCTCGAAGGGGGTTTCGAAGCCCAAGTTCTGGCGCAGCCTTGACGAACTTACGGACTCCGAGGACATCAAGGTCTGGCTGCACCGGGAATTCCCCGAGAAGGCATCGGAGTTCACCGATCCGGAAGGCCGCCGCCAGTTCCTGCAATTGATGGGCGCGTCGGTAGCGCTTGCCGGCCTCTCCTCGGCCTGCACCCGTCAGCCCGCGGAAGCGATCGTCCCCTACGTCAAGGCCCCCGAGCAGTTCATCCCCGGCAAACCCGTCTACTTCGCGACCGTGCTCGCAACCGATGGCGCCGCACAGGGTGTGCTCGTCGAAAGCCACATGGGCCGGCCCACGAAGATCGAGGGCAATCCCGACCACCCCGGCAGCCTCGGTTCCACCGATCATTTCGCGCAGGCGGAGATCCTGAATCTCTACGATCCGGATCGGTCGAAGAGCGTTCTCTACCGGACCGAAACCAGCACCTGGGCCGCCTTCGTCGCGGCCATCCGGCCGGTTCTCGACGCGCAGAAAGCGCTCAAAGGCGAGGGGCTGCGCCTGCTCACGACCACGGTCACGTCGCCGACGCTGGCCGCGCAGATCACCGAACTCCTCAAGCAGTACCCGATGGCGAAGTGGCATATCCACGACGGGATTTCCCGCCGCAACGCGATGGACGGGGCTCGCGCCGCCTTCGGCCGTCCGCTCCAGCCCATCTACAACTTCGCCGAAGCCGATGTGATCGTCTCGCTCGACGCCGATTTTCTCGGCACGGGCGGCGACAAGGTCGCCAATGCCCGGGCCTTCATCGCACGCCGCGCGTCCGACGAGACCGCCCGCGAGATGAACCGCCTCTATATGGTGGAGAGTTCGGTTTCGGTCACGGGCGGAAACGCCGACCATCGTGTCGCGGTGCGCGCCGCCGAGGTCGAAGGTATCGCGCGCGAACTCGCATTCGAACTGGGCCTGCCCGTCGAGAAGGGCGTTTTGCCCGCGTCCGCAATCGCCAAGTCCATCGTTGCCGCGATGATCAAGGACGTGAAGGCCCGTCCTGCGCGCAGCGTGGTGATGGTGGGCGAGTCGCAGCCGGCGTTCGTTCACGCCCTCGCTTACGCCATCAACGAGAAACTCGGCAGCCTCGGCGCCGCGGTCGTTCTCACCGAACCCGTCGAGGCGAATCCGCCTTCCGCCGAGAACTCGATCGACGCCCTGGCCGTCGACATGGCCGCGGGCAAGGTAGACGCCCTCTTCATCGTCTCGGGCAACCCGGTCGCCACGTCTTCGCCCGACAGCGGTTTCAACGCAGCCCTCAAGGACCAGGCCAAGGTCGCGCTCCGCGTTCATCTCGGTCAGTTCGACGACGAGACCTCCGAACTCTGCCACTGGCACCTGCCCGAGGCCCACGCGCTCGAAGCGTGGAGCGACGCCCGCGCGTTCGACGGGACGCTCGCGGTTCAGCAGCCTCTCATCGCCCCCCTCTACGACAGCAAGAGCGCCCACGAACTCGTGCAGACGCTGGTCGGCGATTCCACCACCACCGGCTACGAGATCGTCCGCGCCGCGTGGCGCGTGCGAATGCCCGTCGCCGCGAACTTCGAGGCCTCCTGGCGCCGTGTGGTTCACGATGGCGTCCTGCCCGCTTCGGCGTTCCCGAAGGTCGCGGCCAAAACTCTCGCCGGTCCGTGGATGCAGACGAAACCCGCGTCGAATCAGGGCGATCTCGACATCGCTTTCCGCCTCGACCCGAACGTTCTCGACGGCCGCTACGCCAACAACGGCTGGATGCAGGAGCTTCCGAAGCCGCTCACCCGCCTCACCTGGGACAACGCGGCCCTGCTTTCGCCGAAGACCGCGACCCGGCTCGGCGTCCCCTCGCCCGAAGGCTCAGCCCGCGGCACCTGGGTCGAGCGGGTCAGCTTGAAAGTGGGCGGTACCGCCGTCTCCATCCCGGCCTGGGTGGTTCCCGGACACCCCGACGACACCGTCACCGTCCATTTAGGCGCCGGACGCAAGCGCGCCGGCAAAGTGGGACAGGGCGTCGGCGTCGATGTCCAGCCGCTTCGCAGTTCCGCCTCGCTCTGGTTCCGCTCCGGCGGTTCGATCACCCGCGAGGGCACGAAGTACGCGATGGGCTGCACGCAGGACCACTGGGGGATGGAGGAAGCTTCCGACCGTCACCTGATCCGAACCGGCAGCTTCGAGCAGTGGAAGGCAAACCCCGCCTTCGCCCAGGTGGCCAAGGAGCAGGGGCCTCAGCCCTCCATGTATCCGCCTCATCCCTACAACGGCAACAAGTGGGGGATGTCGATCGATCTTTCCGCCTGCATCGGCTGCAACGCCTGCATCACCGCGTGCCAGAGCGAGAACAACATCGCGGTCGTGGGCAAAGAGCAGGTGATGCGCGGCCGCGAAATGCAGTGGCTCCGGGTCGACCGCTACTTCGAAGGCGAATCGGAATCACCCGCGGTTCACCATC
>JANNJB010000526.1:0-2472 GCA_031405615.1 Vicinamibacteria bacterium
GCCGTTGAAGAAAAAAGGTATCCGCAACTTTGGATTCATTCGAAAAAAAACGGTCATCCGCGACTCTGGCGACCCTTGCGGACATCCTGGGGCTCGCGTCGGGCGAATCCGGCCTTGCGGCGCGAGGGCCTCGGCCACCACGATCCCGAAGTCCTCCACTCCGGGCAGAAGGAGAGCGCGACATCCGCGGTAGAGGCCGAGCAGACGGTCGCGGCCTGCGGGACCGAGGAACTCGACGCTCGTTCCGGCGATCGCGCGAAGCCGCATCTCTTCCGGCCCGTTCCCGACGACCAGAAGACGCCGCCCCGTGAGGTTCGCGGCCTCGATCGCGAGATCGATCCGCTTGTACGGCACGAGGGCGGAGACCACGAGGTCGTACTCGGGCTCCGGCCCGTCGTCGGGCCCGGGTGTGAAGAAGTCCGTGTCCACCGGCGGATGGACCACGATGGCGTCACGGCCGTAGAAGTACCTGATGCGCGCGGCCACCGTCTCCGAATTCGCGACGTATTGGTGAACGTGGTGTGCGGTCGAGACGTCCCAGGCCCGCAGGCCCTCGGCCATCACGCGCAAGGCCGCGCTGCCCGCGCGTCCCATCCGGGCGGGGCCGAAGTAGTCGTCGAATCGGTCCCAGACGTAGCGCATCGGCGTGTGGCAATAGGAGATGTGACGAGCGCCCGGGCCGGGGGTGACGCTCTTCGCGACGCAGTGCGAACTCGAAACCACGAGGTCGTACGAGCGGACATCGAGGCCGCGTACGGCGAGCGGGAACAGGGGCAGGTAGTGTCGGTACAGGCGTCGCGCGAACGGCAGTCTGCCGATGAACGAGGTGTGAATCGTCCGCGACTCGAGTTCTTCCGGGAGCGAGCCTTTCACGTGGAGCAGGGTGAAGATCGGCGCGTCCGGGAACATCCTCGCAAGAGAGAGCAGAACCTGCTCGCCTCCTCGAAACCCGGTCAGCCAGTCATGAACGAGCGCCGTGCGGCGGGGTGTGGTCATCGATTTCGGGAACGACCGCTCACTGGCCCAGCGCTTGTCGGTAGCCCGCGAGGGTTTTCCGCGCGGAGTCGTCCCAGTTGAACTTCTTGGCCTGGATCCGGCCCTTCTCGCGGAGTTCATTCGCGAAGGCCGGGTCGTCGAGCACACGGGAGAGGCCGTCCGCGATCGCTTCGCCGTCATGCGGGTCGACGAGCACCGCGGCGTCGCCCACCACCTCGGGCAGCGAGGAGACGTTCGACGTGACCACGGGTGTGCCGCAGGCCATGGCCTCGAGCGGGGGCAGTCCGAAGCCCTCGTATTGCGACGGGAAGACGAAGACGGAGGCCAGTCGGTACAAAGCGGCGAGAGTGCGCTCGGGGACGAAACCGAAGAAGCGCACGAAGGGCCGCAGCCGGAACGATTCGACGCGCCGGCGAAGCTCTGGAGTCTTGCCGATTTCATCGCCGATGATCATGAGGTGGACGTCCTCGTGGCCGGGGGTCGCGCGCAGTCGGGCGAACGCTTCGATCAGCCGTGGCAGGTTCTTGTGGGGCTTGATGTTTCCGGCGTAGAGGATGAAACGCTGGGCGATCTGGTAACGCTCCTTGACCCGAGCGAGTTCTTCCTGATCCGGGGCCTCGAGGAGGTCCGCGTCGATGGCGTTTGAAACCACATGGATGCGGCCCGGCGGCGTGTTCGGGAAGAAATGGAGGATGTCGCGCTTGCTCGCCTCGGATACCGTGAAGACGACTTTGGACCGACGGATAGCACTTCCCATCATGAAACGGGCGTAGTGGATGGCGCCAGGGTTCGGCAGGTACTCCGGGAAGCGCAGGTGAATGCAGTCGTGAACGGTGACCACGGACTTCGTCCGAAGGAGCACCGGCAGGACGTAGTGAGGCTCGTGGAACAGGTCGACGCCGAGTCGTCGCACCTGGGCGGGCAGGCTCCAGTGCTCGCGGAACGAGTAACCCGGCGATTCGTTCACCACCGGGACGAAATTCTCAGAGAGGTCGTTGAGGGTGGGGACGTCCTCGTGGTGACAGAACACGAAGTACGTGTTCTCGTGATCGATCAGGGCCAGGGCGCGGACAATATTCCGCACGTACGTGCCTATGCCGTAGTCCCGCCACTTGCGGGCATCGATCGCTATCCGCGCCACGCCCGAAGGTAGCACGGGACGCGCCCATTAAGCGAAAAAGAACGGGGCGGCCCCCCTCGAATCAGAGGGAGAAACCGCCCCGCGAGACGACGCCTGACGAGCCAGCCTGCGACGGCCCGCTGGCCCTAGACGACCTTGACTTCGATCGAACGCGGCTTCGTTTCCTCGGCGCGCGGGATGTGCAGGGTCAGAACGCCCTCCTTGTACTCGGCACTCACCTTGGTAGTGTCGGCGGTCTCCGGAAGGGCGAACGCGCGGACGAACGTGCCGAAGAGGCGCTCGGAACGCTGCACCCGGTCGGCCTTGTCCTCGGGCAGGGCTTCACGCTTCCGCTC
>JANNJB010000527.1:0-5845 GCA_031405615.1 Vicinamibacteria bacterium
GGTGTGAGCGTCGCGGTAGTCTGCAGCGTCGGAGGCAGTCGCGATGAGTGGGTGGCGCCTGGCCGCCGATAGCATGATGTTACAGCACTCCTGGTACTAAGAGAATGGCCAGAAACGCCACAAATCATAAGTCCACAAGTACTCACCCTCCCCATGCAACACGCACGTCGGGGAGGACTCCTGTATTGACACACCAGGGCGTCGGGATCGAGATCGATTCCGAAGAGCGCATCCATGACCTCGCGGTTTGCCGGTCCTTCGAACACGACTCCGTCCCTGGGAAGATCGGCCCGGAGCGTCCCGTTCCGACAGACCAGGAGGAACCGTAGTCCGGCCCCATCGGGGATCTCGATTCGGAGCGAGTCGGGCCGCGCCACTCCCAGGACCACCCTCGTCCCGAACCGGCCGCCCGGCCCTTTCAAGGTGAGTTGACCCGAGGCGGAAAGGCCGGCGCTCTCCCGGAGGAGTGCTACTTCCGCGGGCGTCGCGATGTGCCCGCGAGCAGCGCATGCCGAAGCCCAGAGGGCTGCGAGCAGCAGCAGGCTCCTAGCCAAAAAGCTCAAGGCTTCTTCTGGGCGGCCCGCTGCAGGGTCTGGATCTTCTTCTCGACGAGGGTGCGGTCGAGTTCGCCGTCAAGGTCCTCGGTTAGAAGGGCGAGCTGGAGATACTTGAGGGCCTCGGCGGACTTTCCGTTTTCCGCGAGGATCAAGCCAAGGTGGGCGAGGACCACCGCGCTTTTCTCCTGCGACTGGTAGGCCTTGCGGATCGCGGCCTCCGCCTCGGCGTTTCGGCCGAGCCGGTGAAGGGCCCAGGCGAGCGAGTCCAGGTAAGACCCATTCTCGGGATCGTCCTTGAGCGCCTTCTCGATCATCGAAAGCGCTTCGCCTACCGCGACGTTGCGGTCGGCGTTCATGTAGCCCAGATAGTTGAGGGTAATCGCGGAGTCCGGTGTGAGGACAAGGGCTTTGCGAAACGCCTGTTCCGCCTCGTCGAATCTCTTCTGGCGTTCGAGGGTGGACCCAAGACCGAAGAGCGCCCTCATGTTCTTCGGATCCTGCTTCGCCACCCGTGCGAAGAGTTCGGAGGCCCGCGCGAGGTTTTTTCCGCGCTGATAGAACTCGGCCGCCGACAATGTGTTCTCCGCATCGTCCGGGGCGGAAGCAAGCCGGCCCTCGACCAGGGCCATGGCGCCTTTCTCGTCACCGGTCCCACGAAGCGCGTAGGCCTCGAGGTAGAAGAGGTCGCTCTCGACTTTCTCCAAGTTGGCTTCGCGGAAAGCAGGGTCGAGACGCGCCGCCCGAGCCTCCTTGAGTGCGGTTTCGAAATCGCGGCCGGAGACGAGCGCGTCGATCCTGTAGGTCACAAGAGACGGGTCTTTCTCCTTGCCCGCAAGCGCGGCCTCGCCGAAGGCTTCGGCCGCCTCCTTGTAACGCCCGAGACGCTGCCGCACCATTCCCGAATGCGCCCAGAACACCCGGTTGTTCCTCGCGATGCTCTCGGCGTCTTCGCCCGCGGTATTCCGACGGATGAGCGCGCCGAGCCGCTCTTCCGCGGCCACCAGCGACCCCTTCTGCTCGAGCAGGGTCACGACCAGGAACGCCGCCTTGAGGTCGCCTTGTTCCGATGCGGAGAGGCTTTCCGCAATGGCGAGGGCCTCATCGAGGCGGCGCAGTTCCTTGAACGCGCGGGCCCGGAGGTCGAGGGCGAAGCGGTTGCTCTTGTCCTCGCGGAGCATCTCGTCGGTGAGGGAGATCGCCTCTTCCGCTCGCTTCGTGTCGATCAGGATCTCGCCCACCTTGAGGCGGGTGACGAGGTCCTTGGGATCGAGTTTCGCGGCCGCGCGGTAGTGCTCGAGCGCTTCCTCGGGTTTGCCGTTTTGCTGCTTCACGTCGCCGAGCATCTGAAGAACGCGCGCGTTCTGCGGGTCGGCGGCGGCCGCGGTCTGAAGGGCCTCGACCGCGGTCTTGATATCGCCGGTCGCGAGCGAGAGGGAAGCCACCTGGACGAACGCGTCGACGTTCTGGGGATCGACCTCGGATAGCCGTTTCCAGGTTTTGAGAGCGCCGGTGGCGTCCCGGAGCACCGAGTAGAGCCGGGTCAGGTCCCGCAGCGGGCCAGGATCATTGGGGCTGAGGGTTGCCGCCATCTCGTACTCGGTCACCGCGAGACGGAGCTCGTTTTCCCCGCCGCCGGACTGGCCGTAGAACTGATGAACCTGCCCCGCGAGGCTTCGAAGGTCGGCGCGATTGGGAGAAACCCGGAGCGCCTGGTTCGCCGCCGCGATCGCGAGGTCGAACTTTCCTTCGGCCATGTGGATGCGCGCGATTTCGGCGTGGGCGTCGGCTGCTCCCGGGTCGGCTTTGAGCGCCCGCTGCAGAAGCTTGATCGCGTCGTCTCTTTTTCCGGCTTCCCGCGCCGAGAGGGCTTCGAGATAAAGACCGTAACCGGCCGACCGGTTCGCCGGAGCGCTTGAGGGCTGAAGGGCGGCGGCCAGCACGAGGCAGGAGAGAGAGATCATCGCCACGAGATTGTGTCACGCGGCAGGCGATAGCTGGAAGGAAGCTGAAAGCGCGGGAGTGGGGGCAAGACGCCGCCCCCAACCCCGGCTTCGCCACCCGTCTGCTAGGCGGCGTTTCGGTCGCGGAGGCGATGTTGATCGCCGATCGCGGTCTTCAGCCGGCGCAACGCCTCCACCCCGCCGTCGCCGCTTCTGAGCAGGTCGAAGAACTTCTTTTCCCCCGGTCCGCCCCAGGTGCGCGACGGCATGGTGACCGACGTTTCGCCCTTCTCGGTCCGCCAGATGCTGAAGCCAACGAGCTTCAGCCCCGCGAGCAGGCCGTCTTCCGACTCGAAGAGGATCTCGGCCTCGCCGATGAGGTTTTTGGGACCGTTTTCCTTGTCTATGAACTCGATACGCATGTCTTCTCTCCCTGTTTCATGTGGTTGTTGCCGTATTTGGCGCCGCAGGGGGCACAACCGAGCCGAAGGCCGCCTTCGGCGCGTGGGAGAGATACGACCCGCGGATTCTGAATGGTAAATGCGGGGCGCTTCGGATCAGGTCCAGACGCTAACGAAGACTTGCCCTGAACCGAGGGATCGGTCTATAACGAACGACGAATGCAAGAGTCGTTCCAGGAAAAGCGTCGGGCGAGCGCGCTCCGGTCCCATCCCATGTGGATCCTGAGAGCCCTTGCTTTTCTGGTCGTTGTGGGCGTTCTGGGCGCGGTTTTCCAGTCACTCCGAAAGCCCCGCCCGATCCCCGCGGCGGCCTCGCCCTCGCCTTTGGGACAGAGTCTTTCGGGCTCCCCGGGCCCCCCGACCGCAGGGTACGCGCCCACGGATCCCCGGGCGGACAAGCTGGAGTCGTTGGTCTTCGAGTCCTTCAGCGCCTCAGGAAAGAAGGGGATCGAACTGCTGGCGGCCGGGTCGTCGGGCCGGGAAACTGAACGAAGATTCCTCGACACGGTCAAGGCCCGGATTCCCTTCATTTCAGGGGGCAAAGCGGCTTCCGTCGAAATCATCGCCGATCACGCTCAGCACCTGGCGAGCCGCCCCTCCGCCCTTTTCCAGGGTCACGTCCGGATGACCACGGACGACGGCCTGGTTCTGGAGACCGACGAACTTTTTTACGACGGCCGCGACGGGCTGGCGCAGAGCGAGCGCAAGGTGACGTGGCGCCGCAAGGAAATCTCCGGAGAGGCTCGGGGCATGCTCTACGAGGGGTGGAGTGATTCGATCACCTTCTTCAAGGATGTGAAGATCCGGCTGCGCGATCAAGACGACGCGCCCGCCGATATCAGCGCAGATTCCGCCTGCCTGTCCCGCGAGCAGAATGCCCTCTTCCTCGACGGCAACGTCCGCGTGGATCAGGGCAAAAACCGGACCCGGTCGGGTTCTCTTCAGCTTTTGTTTGGTGAGGACCGGGTGATCTACCGGGCGGTCTTTCGAGATGGATTCGAAGTCGTGACCACGGGCGACACCGGCCCGCTCGGTTTTTCGTTCCCGAGGGCGAACGGCCGCAAGATCATCCGGGGCCGACGCCTGGACATAACATTCGGAGCTTCCCGAAAACCCGAGGAGGTCGCGGCCGGCCCTGAGGCGGTGATGATCGTCGAGCCGGGACGAGGTGACCCGCCTGAGCGCCGCGAGATCCGCGCGGACGCTCTGATCTTCAAGTTCGATTCCGAGGGGACACTCCGGGAGTACCTGGGCAATTTCAACACCAGCGTCCGTTTCGTCCCCACCCCGGGGGCCGCGGGTGAGCCTCGTTCCATCTCGGCCAACTACTTTGCCGCCCGGCTGGATCCGGTCACCGGAGAGGCTGAGGCAATCATGTTCGATGAAAACGTCGTGTTCGAACGCCGGGGGCAGCAGGGCAGAGGGAACAAGGCGGAGTTCAACGAACGCACCGCGCGGATGCAGGTGTCGGGAGGGGCGGGCTTTGACGATGTGGTCAACCAGGTTTCGTTGAAGGCGCCGACGATCGACATGGACACGAAGACCGGCTCGTTCCGGGCCTGGGGCGGGGTGCGTCACACCCAGAAAGGCGGTCTGCCCGGAGCGCCTTTTGGTTCAGCGGGGGCCGACCTTTTTGCGACCAGCCGGCAGGTCCTCTACGACGCGCCCAAAAAAACCACACAGTATCTCGACCGCGTCGTGTTCAGGGCCGGTGAAGACGAGATGCGCGCTCTCAACATCGAGACCGTGGACACCGGCAAGGGTCCGAGGATCACCGCCGATACCGACGTCGAGATCCTGGTGGCGGGGGGGGCCGAGGGGGACGGGATCGATGCCCGGGCCATTCGCATGGTGTATGCGCCCGTGGAGCGGAGATTCACGTTCAGCGGCGCGGCCTCGGTGAAGCAGAAGAGTTTTGAAACCCGGGCCCCCGAAATTCTCCTGAGCCTTGGCCCCGCGGGCGGGTTCACCGTCGATTCCCTCGAGGCGATGGGCGGGGCGGTGAATATCAAGTCCCTCGACCGGACCGCCGATGGAACCCATCTTCTCTACACGCCCGCGACCGGACGGGTCGTGATGACCGGAACACCCGTCAAACTGGCGTCCCAGGGCAAGAGCGTCCAGGGGAAGTCCGTGACATTCTTCACGTCGGGGGATCAGGTGGAAGTTGTGGGAGAAGAAGGGCGCACCGAAACCGTGCTTCAGAGAAAGATCAAGCAGTGAACGCTCCGAGCATCGTGCTCCGCGGAGACGGGCTCACCAAGGCCTACGGCTCGCGCGTGGTCGTCCGGAACGTCGACATCGAAATCTCGACCGGCGAAGTGGTCGGGCTCCTCGGTCCAAACGGAGCGGGGAAGACCACGACTTTCTACATGGTGGTGGGTCTCACCAAACCCCGCTCGGGTTCCGTGTTCCTCGGACGCGATGACATCACGAGCCTGCCCATGTACCTGCGGGCGCGCGCCGGCATCGGCTACCTGCCCCAGGAAAGCAGCGTCTTTCGCAAGCTCACCACCGAGGAGAACGTGCTCGCGGTTCTAGAGACCCTCGGCTACTCCCTGCGGGAGCAGAAAGCGCGCGCGGCCGAGTTGCTCCACGAACTCGGCATCGCGGCCCTGGCCCAGCAGAGGGCGGACACTCTTTCGGGAGGTGAACGCCGGCGGCTCGAGATCTGCCGGGCCCTTGCCGCCTCTCCCCTGTTCATCCTTCTCGACGAGCCCTTCGCGGGCATCGACCCGATCGCGGTCGGGGACATCCAGAGGATCATCGCTTACCTCAAGAAGCGCGGACTCGGCATACTCATCACCGACCACAATGTCCGCGAGACCCTCCGCATCACCGACCGCGCCTACATCATCCGCGAGGGCGAGGTGTTCCGCACTGGCAC
>JANNJB010000528.1:0-5586 GCA_031405615.1 Vicinamibacteria bacterium
CCTCTTCTGGATCCGGCAACGAGGTGGATTCAATCCCCAGGATGTCGACATCATGGCCGCGGCCGCGAAACTTCCCGGCCGCCCGTCCCTGTTCGTCGCCAACCGCGGTGATGCGCGCATCCCCTATGTGATCGCGCAGGAGATGTCCAGGCTCGCCGGAGAGAAGTCGCACCTGCTCCTCACCGACAGCAGGAGCCATGGCGGCGCCTGGCGCGACGCCCGCGAGCCTTACGAGGCTGCGGTGAAGAAGCTCCTCGACGAAGTGGCCCCGCCCCAAGTCGACGCGGCGGCGTCTAAAGTCGAAACCCCGGCTGCGGCCGCCCCTCAGAAAAGTTCGCGAAAGGACCAGTAAATGAGCGACGAGAAAGCCCCCCATCAACCATTTCCGATCGACGACGATGGCGGAGCCCCTCAACCGGCCAGCACGTCGTACACCATGGTCGATCCTCGCTTCCGCCAAGCCTACTTCCACTTCTACAAGGAAACGTACAAACCCTCCGCCCTCGACCGCAAGACCAAGGAGTTCGTGGCCATCGCCGCTAGCCTGGCCTTCAAGTGCCAGGGCTGCATCGAAGGCCACATCAAGAAGGCCATCAAGTACGGGGCGACGCGTGAAGAGATTTCCGAGACCATTGCGATCACCATGGGCGTGGGCGCCGCCGCGGTCGTCGACCTCACCGACATCGCGGCCGACAACATGAACCTCAAGCTGTTCTAAAGGATGACCGCGCCCGAGATCTCGGTCGTCATCCCCCTCTACAACGAGGTCGAGAATCTCGACGACCTCTGTCGAGAACTCAAGAAGGCGCTCGATCCGATCGGCCGGAGCTACGAGGTGATCCTTGTCGACGACGGTTCGAAGGACGGGACGGGGAAGCGCGCGCTGGAGATCGCGAAGTCCGAGCCCGCCCTTCGCGTGCTTCGCCTGCGCCGGAATTTCGGTCAGACCGCGGCGTTCTCCGCGGGCTTCGATCACGCGCGCGGCCGAATCGTCGTGACCTCGGATGGTGATCTCCAGAACGATCCCGCGGATATCGGCGCCATGGTCAAAAAGCTCGACGAGGGCGAGGGCTACGACATCGTCTGCGGCTGGCGGAAGAATCGTCACGATCCCCTCTCGAAGAGGATCCCCTCGTTCTTCGCGAACCGCCTCATATCCTGGGCGACCGGGGTGGAGATCCACGACTACGGCTGCTCGCTCAAGGCGATCCGCGCCGATGTCGTCAAGGGGATTCGCCTCTACGGCGAGATGCACCGGTTTATTCCCGCCGTCGCTTCGTCGATGGGTGTTCGCGTCGCGGAGGTGGTGGTGAACCATCGACCCCGCACCCGCGGCGTCAGCAAGTACGGTATCGGGCGGACCACGCGCGTGCTCCTCGACCTTTTCACGGTCAAGTTCTTCATGACCTACGGCACCCGGCCCGCTCATCTCTTCGGGCTGTTCGGTCTTCTTTTCGGCGTCGTCGGCTTCGGCATCCTGAGCTATCTCGCCTTCATCCGCCTCTTCGCCGACCAGGCCATCGGTTCGCGACCGCTTCTCTTCTTCGGCGGCCTTTCCTTCCTCACCGGGATCCTGCTCGTGAACTTCGGCCTGATGGCTGAACTCCTGATGCGGACGTATCACGAGAGCCAGAACAAGCCGATCTACGTCCTCAAGACCGACGATCGCTAGTGCCACAGCCCCGCGTCCTTCTGGTGGCGGAGACGTACCATCCGGTTCTGGGTGGCGGAGAGAAACACACGCGCACCCTGGCCCTGGGCCTTGCCGGTCTGGGATTCACCGTGAAGGTGATCACACGGAGGTCGAGCGACGAACTTCAGATCCGCGAGGACGACGGGGGAGTGACGATTTACCGCGTCGGCTCTCCAGGGCAGGGGCGGGGCAAGAAGTTCGGGATGGTTCCACCGGCGTACCGTCTGGCGAGGGCGCTCGCCGCGGAGTCGGACGTCTTGATGAACGGAGGGACGCGTGTTCTCGCACTTCCCGCGCGCGCGGCCATCGCGGGCACGCGGTGCGCGCTGGTCCTGCGCCCGGAACTGAACGGCGAACTCGACGGGTCGCTCGCCTTGTGGGGGCGAGACAGCCGCGACCTCGACCGGGGAATCGTGTACCTGCTCGCCCGCTTCCGCAACACCCTCCTCCGCAGAACCAACGCGGTGGTGGCGATCTCGCAGGCCATCGCGCGGGAGGCGGTCGAGGCCGGTTTCCCACGCGAGAAGGTCCACATCATTCCTCACGGCATCGACATGTCCGAGTATGCGCCGGTGTCCTCGGACCGGAAGGGCGCTCTTCGCGCCACGCTCGGCCTGCCCGCGGACAAACTCCTCGTCACCTACACGGGCCGGTTGATCGAGGGCAAAGGGCTCGAGACGCTCTTTGCGGCCATCAGGTCGCTCGCTGACGTTCCCCGTTTGCACGTCGTGCTGGTCGGCTCGGGGCAGGGGCAGGTGATCTCGATCGAGGAGAAGCTTCGCGAATTTGCGCTCGGCCCCGCACTCTCGGGCCGGGTCACGTTCACCGGCCGGGTCGACAACGTCGCGGCGTATCTGCAGGCCTCAGACATCTTTGTTTTCCCGACCCTCGACGAAGCCCTCGGCATGTCCGCGGTCGAGGCCCAGGCCTGCGGTCTCCCCGCCGTGGCGTCGCGTACGGGCGGTGTGCCCGACGTCATCGAGGACGGCGTCACCGGCATCCTGGCGCCGCCTGGCGAAGTCGAGCCGCTCGCGGCGGGCCTCCGTCGGCTGATCGAAGACCCAGCGCTTCGGTCGCGCTACGCGGATGCGGCGCGTCGGCGGACCGAGGCGAAGTTCGCCATCGAGACTACCGTATCGCGCTACGCGGATTTGTTTCGGTCCCTGACTCCAAAGGAAGCCGGCAGATGAGGGTCGCGCTCACCGGAGCGTCGGGCTACACCGGCGGTCACGTTCTCAAACAACTTCTGGCCCGCGGGGACAGTGTGAAGGCCCTGGTCCGCGAGGGCTCGGTGACGCCCGCGCTTTCAGCCAGCGGCGTTGAGATCGTCAAAGGTGTCCTGGGGAATGCGGAGGACGCCCGGCGGCTCGTCTTTGGCTGCGACGCCGTCATGCACATCGCGGCGGTCTATCGGACCGCGGGGCATCCGGACTCGTACTACCGCGAGGTGAACGTCGAAGGCACGCGCCTTCTCCTTGAAGCAGCGCGTGAGGCCGGCATTCGGAGGTTCGTTCACACGTCGACCGTTGGCGTCCACGGCGACGTTCAGAATCCGCCCGCGGACGAGGACGCGCCGATCGCTCCCTCGGATATCTACCAGGAGACCAAAGCGGCAGCGGACGTTCTCGCGCGCGAGTTCGGACGGACGCACGGCCTCGAGGTCGCCATTGTTCGACCGGGCGCCATCTACGGGCCCGGCGAAACGCGCTTGCTCAAGGTGTTCAAGGCGATCGCGCGTGGCCGGTACGCGGTGGTGGGAAGCGGGAGGGCGCACTATCACCTTGTCTACATCGACGATCTGGTCTTGGGTTTTCTCCTGGCTCTCGACCTTCAGGAAGCCGCCGGAGAGACATTCATCATCGCCGGGCCGAGGTCGGTCTCGCAGGACGAGCTGGCACGCGAGGTCGCGAAGGCCACGGGTGGTTCGGTGTGGCCGTTCCACATCCCGGCCTGGCCCATCCAGCGCCTGGGCGACGTGGTTGAAGCGGTCTGCGTTCCCCTCGGTATCGAACCGCCCATCCATCGGCGGCGCGTGGACTTCTGGGTGAAGAACCGTTCCTTCTCAATCGAGAAGGCGCGCCGCCTTCTTGGTTACGCCCCGGCCGTCGACGTCCCGGAGGGCATCGCAAGAACCGCCCGCTGGTACCGCGAAAATGGTTGGCTGTAGCGGTCGCTGAGCACAGACGAAAGCAGCCCTGTCTAAGCGCCCGCTCGTTCGAAGACCCTACCAAGCCCGGAGATACCCACGTCACCCCCGCCGCCGCGCCGGGCGCCCGAAGCCACCACCCAGCCCGGAGATACTCACGTCACCCCCGCGCAGGCGGGGGCCTAGCGCGACCGTCCGTTCCCGACCGCGACGTTTCCTGCCGCGAACGCGTCAGCCGCGTCGGCGCAGCTTCTCCCGCAGCACAGAGAGAAGCGACCTTCGCCCAGGGCCGGGCAGGCGTTCGACGTAGTCCTCGCCGACCCGCGCGAGTTCGAACACATCGGAACCGGCGCGCGAGATCGCAGGCGCAGCCGATGCCTTCCCTGCGAAGGCGGCCCGGTACCCAACTTCGGCGGCGGTGAGTTTCGCTTCCTCCGAGAAGACGTGCCACGGATAGCAGACCGTCGTAGCCTCGACCTCCACCTTTTCGCGGATCAGCCGGCGGGCTTCGCCAAGATCGAAGCGCATCGCCTCGCGAAGCTCGTCCACGGTTTCATAACGGTGCTGAGCCGCGAGGTACGCCGGCTTCCCGGAGAGCCGCGGCGCGGAGACCGGAAGCGCAGTCCCAAGAAGTATGTCACCGCCTCGCGCGAGGCGGCCATCGGCCTCCAGGAACGGGCAGTCGAAGGCTCCGTAGCCTGACTGCATCGCTTCAGTTCTGATGCCTGCGGTTTCCGGACCCACGGGGATCCGCGCGTGCAGGTGCGTGTGGCTCTCGATATCGATGACGTCGCGCATGGCGCGAACCTCTCCCCAGGTCACGAAGGGGCGGTCGGCGGAACCATCCCGCGCCACGAGAGCCGCTCGATCGGCTGAACCGACATCGTCGATCGTCTTCGAAACCTCGTCCGAGTCGTGAACCGCGCTCGTGACCAGAAACGCGGTGGCGCGCATCCCGAGCCGCTTCAGGATCGGATATCCGACCGTCCACGTCGTCGCTCGTCCGTCGTCGATCGTGACCAGCACCGACTTCGCGTGAGCCGGAGCCTCCCGATGGCCGAGCAGCGCGTCGAGATACGCAGGCATACCGATCGCCCGGTAACCCGCGTCGCGCAGGTAACGCATCTTCCGCTCGAACGATTCGGGCTCCAGGCTGTGGAAGGTGAAGACCGGGATGTCGGTGGGCTCGAGGTCGCCCCCGCGCACGAACGCAGGATCGCGCGTGACCAGGTCGAGAAGCAGCCGGCCCGCGTCGGCCGCCCGTTGTGCGGACGCCATCAGGCCGCGTCTTGGGGCGCTTCGTGGGCGTGCGACTTTCGCGCGAGCCACACGAAGAGGCCGGAGATCGAGAGGAGGACCACAAGCCCGGCCGCGACGATCGAGAACGCCAGAGCGCTCTCCCGCGGCAGGCCTACCTGGTTGAAGTAGACGACGTACACGCCCTCGCGCAGACCCCAGCCGTTGAACGAGATCGGGATCGCCTGGATGAGCGTGCACAGCGGAACCATCAGGAGGCAGGCGCCGAATTCGAGGGGAATCTTGAGCGCGCTCGCGACCATGAAGAAGTAGGAGACGCCGAGGAACTGAAGAAGAAGGGAGAGGGCGAACGCCTCGACCACCGCCGTCTTCTTTGCCCGATAGGAGTTCACCGCCGCCTGCACCGACTCGAACTTCTCATATGCCCAGGGCAGACGCCTTAGGCCCACCCTTTCGATGACCGCGCTGACCATCCCCGATTTCACCCGAC
>JANNJB010000529.1:0-7999 GCA_031405615.1 Vicinamibacteria bacterium
GTTAGCGGGAATTGACGCGGCGGGTCGTCGCTTCCGCTCTGACGATTTGTAGAAACCGCTCTCGAGGGCCGGCTCAGTTCGGGTCAGGGTTTGTATTCGTTCAGCCGGTTGTAGAGGGTCTTGAGGCTTATCTTCAGGACGTCGGCGGCCTTTTTCTTGTCTCCGTCGCAGTGTTCGAGCGTTGCGAGGATGAGGCGCCGCTCCATCTCGGCGATGGGCGTGCCGACCCGGGTCACGAGGCTCGCCGCGGACGTGGGCTCGGTCACACCGAGGGGCAGGGAGTCGACGCCCACGTCGCCCTCGGCGAGGATGAAGGCGCGCCGGATCACATTCTGAAGCTCGCGCACATTGCCCGGCCAGTTGTGCCGGTGCAGTCGATCGAGGCACGCGCGCGTGAAGTGCTTGGCGGTTCCGGCCGCCGCGTTGAGGTCATTCAGCACCTTCTCCGCCAGCAGTTCCACGTCGTCCGCGCGATCCCGCAGGGGGGGAAGGTGGATCGGAAAGACGTTGAGGCGGTAGAAGAGATCCTCGCGCAACTTCCCCGCCGCGACCGCCGCGTCGACCTGGCGGCTCGTGGCCGCGAGGACGCGCACATCGACCTTGATCGGCTCCGTGCCGCCCACCCGCGTGATCGTCGCGGTCTCGAGCGCGCGCAACAGACGCACCTGAATGTCGACGGCCTCGGTGACCTCGTCAAGAAAGAGGGTTCCTCCGCTCGCGCGTTCAAAGTATCCCTTGTGCAGCCGCTCCGCTCCGGTGAAGCTGCCGCGCTCATGGCCGAACAACTCACTTTCGATGAGATGCGCGGAGAGGGCGCCGCAGTTGACGGGCAGGAACGGCTGTTTCGCCCGCCGGCTCAGCGCGTGAATGGTCTCGGCGACCAGCTCCTTGCCCGTCCCGGTCTCGCCGCTGATCAGGACGCAGGCGTCGGTCGGGGCCACGCGGGCGATGAGGTCGTAGACCTTCTGCATGGCGGAGGAGGCGCCGATCATCGGCCCGAACCGGCCGAGCTTGCGCAACTCGGTGCGCAGGCTGGAGATCTCGCCCCGCATCTCGAGAGCGCGACTGACATTCCCAAGCGCCATCTTCACCCGGCCGAAGTCGACGGGCTTGGTCAGGTAGTCCGCGACGCCGCAGCGGAGCGCTTCCACCGCCGTCTCGACACTGGCGCTTCCCGTGATGAGAACCACTTCCGGGGCGGTTTCGGGCTCAACGCCCTCGAGAAGTTTGAGACCGCTGCCGTCGGGCAGGTTCAGGTCGACCAGGAGGATGTCCGGAGGATTCGCCGCGATTTCCTCCCGAGCCTGCTTGAGGGACGTGGCGCTCGAGACCGCGAAGCCCTCGCGCTTGACGAGTTCGACGAGGCCGGAGAGGAAGCCCGGGTCGTCATCGACGATCAGAGCTTTGGGCAAGGGCATCGTAACGGTCTCCATTCCATCTTAGACGCTGCGCTCCGCCGGGGTTGCGACCATCGAGGCGATGACCGCGAGCAGATGGGTGGGATCCACCGGCTTCGCGATGTGATGCTGGAAGCCGGCGAGAAACGCCTTGCGGCGATCACCGGCGGCCGCATAAGCCGAGAGGGCGGCGGCGGGGATCAACCCCCCCGCGCCGGGAGGGAGAAGGCGGACGCGCCGGATCAGGGACAGGCCATCCTCGCCCGGCATGGCGATGTCGCTGAGGAGCAGGTCGGGTTTGAGGCGGGCCACAAGCTCGTAGGCTTCGCCGGCGGAGGCCGCGGTGGTGACGCTCATTCCGTTCTGCTGGAGGATCATCCGAAGCGCCTCGCGCGCATCCTCCTCGTCGTCGACGAGCAGCACGGAGAGACCCTCGGGGAAAACCTCGCCGGGGGCGCTTGTCTCTCGCGCTGTCACCGATCCGGCCTCGACGCCATTCGAGGCGCGCGGAAGGAGCACGGTGAAGGTACTCCCGCGTCCGGGGCCGGGGCTCTCGGCGCTCACGAAACCACCGTGGTTGCCGATCACGTGGCGAACCACGTAGAGGCCAAGGCCGAGGCCATGGTGCGCCCGTGTGCTCGTGGAGTCCTGCTGCCGGAAACGCTCGAAGGCATAAGGAAGGAACGCCGGACTCAGCCCCTCGCCGTTATCCGCCACGCGCAGTCTCGCCTGCTGATCGAGGATGTCGAGCGTCACCTTGACGTCGCCCCCCGCGGGTGTGAACTTGATGGCATTCGAAAGCAGGTTGGACACCGCCTGCTGAAGGCGGCCGGGATCGCCCTTGACCCATATCGCGAGAGTGCCCGGCGCCCAGGCGAGGGAGAGCCCCTTCAAAGCGGCATCGCCCGCCGCCGCGTCCACCGCGACTTGCACCACGGCGCGAAGGTCGAGGAGCTGCGGATGCAGCATGAGTCCGCCGGCCGCGATGCGCGAGGCATGAAGCAGGTCCTCGATGATGCGCTCCAGCGAGCGAGCGCTGCGTTCGATGATCTCGAGCGCCCGCTCCTTCTCTGCCGGGTCGAATCCGCCCTGGCGCAAGAGGCCAAGCCAGACGAGGATCGCCCCCAGCGGCGTGCGCAGTTCATGGGAGAGCAGGGCCAGAAACTCGTCCTTGAGATGGCTTGTCACCTCCACGCGATGGCGCGCCGACTGCTCCCTCTCGAGAAGCCCGGTGATGTCGCGGGTCGAAAGGCGGCTGTGGATGAGCACACCGTCTCGATAGAGACCGCTTGCATCGATGAGGACCTGCTTGATCGACCCATCGCGGGTGCGCAGGCGCGCCTCATAGGAGGAGACGCGCTCATTGCGGGCGACGCGCCCAAGGAGGTCTCCCGCCACCTCGGGATCGGCCATGAACTCGGCGAAGCGCTTTCCGACGTATTCGTGCTCGGCGAAACCCATGAAGTCGAGTTCCGTTTGGTTCGCCCACAAGACAAGGCCGGACGGATCCACGAAGCTGAGCCCCACCGCGGCGTGATCCAGAAGCTCTTTGAGCTCCTGATCGCTCTCGGGCGGTCTCACATTATCTGCCTTTCATAGGTTGCGTCGCGCGGCGAGGCTTGCCACCACGGTCACCAGTTCAGAGGGCTGAACCGGCTTCGGCAAGTGTAGCTGGAATCCCGCGCGCAGCGCGCGAAGCCGATCCTCGGATCGCGCGTGGGCGGTGAGCGCCGCCGCGGGAAGCGACCCGCCCCGCTGGTTCGGCCGCAGGCGCAGCTCTTTGATCAGCTCGTAGCCGTCCGTCCCGGCCATTTCTATATCGCTGAGGAGTACGTCGAACCGCTCTCCATCGAGGACCTGCAGCGCCTCGCGCGCAGAAGGCACGATCCTTGTGCTGGCCCCTTGTGTCTCGAGCACTTTCTCGATCAGACCTCGCGCGTCCTCGTCGTCTTCCACGACCAGCACGCGAACGCCCGTGAGATCTTTCAGCGGTTCCTGGCCCAAGGGCGCCGACACCGCCGGCTTTCGGATTTCGGGTTCGGGCTCCGCCGCGAGAAGTGTGGAGCGCGGGAAACGCGCGGTGAAGGTGGCGCCCTGGCCGAGCCCCGGGCTCTCCGCGCTGACGCTGCCGCCGTGAAGCTCGACGAGGTGCCGGACAATCGAGAGACCTAGACCAAGACCGCGCGACTTGCGAGTGCTCGACGCGTCGTCCTGGGTGAACCGGTCGAAGATGTGCGGCAAAAAGGCGGGAGCGATGCCCAACCCTGAGTCGGCGACGACGACCTCCACGTTCGATCCGACCGGCTCCACACTGATTCGCACGCGCCCGTTCTTCGGGGTGAACTTGACCGCATTGGAGAAGAGATTCCAGAAGGCCTGCTGCAGACGCTCGGGATCGCCCATCACGAAGCCTCCAAGGGAGTCCTCGGTGATCTGGAGATGGACGCCCTTCGCGTTCGCGGCCGGCGTGATGGTGTTGAGCGCGCTCCTCACTGGAGTGGCGAGATCGAGCGGCCGGAGGTCGAGCTGGACCTTGCCCGTGATGATGCGCGAGACATCGAGAAGTTCGTTGATGATCTGATTCTGGGCCGCCGCATTGCGGATGATCGTCTCGACCGCGCGGGCCGTCTCGTCGGGCGAGAGTTTCCCGCCGCGCAACAGGTAGGCCCAGCCCACAATGGCGGTGAGGGGGGTCCGCAGCTCGTGCGACAAAGTCGCGAGGAACTCGTCCTTGAGCCCGTTCGCCGCCTCCGCGGAGGCGCGCGCCTGCTTCGCTTCATGGCTCAGGTGCGCGTTGTCGAGGGCGATGGCGGCATGGGCGGCAAGGGCCGCGACCATCCTCTCGTCTCGCTCGGTGAAGCGCGAAGCGCCCGGGTGTCCGAGGAAAAGGCCTCCCAGAAGTTCACCGGTGCGGGCGCGAACCGGGGCCGCGAGGTAGCTCTTCGCGGGCAGAGAGCCCTTGGGCATGCGTCGGAACGGGAGATTTGGGCCATAGCGAGCGTCCTTCGCAAGATCGTCGGTCCGCGAGACCGCGCCCACAAAAGGCGACCCGAACGCGTTGGCGTCATCGAAGAGGGAGAAGTCGAGGATGGTGTCTTTGGGAGCTCCGGCGACATACTGCATGGCGCACCCCGAGGCGTCTTTGAAAAGGAATGCGCTGTACGCGGCTCCCGTGACCGCGACTCCGGCATCGGCGACCGCCTTCACGAGGCTTGCCGTATCGAGCCGACCCGCGAGCGACAGCCCAAGGCGGTTGACCGCGTCGATCTCCGGTTCGACCTCTCCGGTCCGTGTTCCGATCGCACCCGGTTCCGCGTGGGGCACGGGCTCTGGCGGTCGTTTCGCGGCCCGGCTTCGCAGGACGAGCCCAATGAGACCGAGATCGATCAACAGGAAGGCGAAGAGCAGAGGGCGGCTCAGGGAGTCGCCTTGCGGATGGAGGGCCACCGCGATGACCGCGGGCAGCAAGAGGGCGCCAGCGAGGATCGCGTACAGGAAACGCGGTTCGGACGCGGGCCCGGCCCCCATGACCTCAAACCTCATCAAACCCTCCGGCCCGCAGAGTTTTGTAGATTGTTCTCGAGGGGCGCTCTTATCGCCCCATCAGGACGAGCACCCCCGCGGCCACTCCCACCACATTCACCAGAATGCCGAGGGAGGCGATCAAGGGGACGAGGGGCGCGAGGCTGACCAGGATCAGCCAGACTCCGAGCAGCAGCATTCCGGGACTCTTCGAGAAGCCTGGTTTCATGATGATTTCCTTCGGTTGTTTTCAAGGGTGTCCTGAACCTGCGTTTCTGCAAGGCACATGCCCGGCATCCTCGAGCTGGAGTTCCGGTGGCTCAGAGCTGCGTGACACCCTCGCGGAGGGCGTAGCGGACCAGACCCGCCGTCTCCTTGAGGTCGAGCTTCTTCATGATTCGCGTGCGGTGGGACTCGGCGGTCTTGACGTTGAGGCCAAGGAGGACCGCGACCTCGCGCGTCTTCTTGCCTTCGGCGAGAAGCTGGAGGACCTGGCGCTCACGCGGGCTCAAGGGGCCGGCGGGAGGGGCCCCACCCTCGAGATAAGCCTCGACGACCACGTTGGAGAGGCCTGGATGCAGGTACGTCCCCCCCCCCACTACCGCGTGGATCGCCTTGACGAGTTCGCTGGCCTCGTAGGTCTTAAGAACACACCCCCTGAAGCCGGCGCGCAGCGCTTCGAGGTGGTGGCGCTCGTCCGTGTCCATGGTCAGCAGGATCATCGCGGTGTGAGGCGCGATTTGACGGATCTCGCGCGCCGCATCTATTCCGTTCAGCAGGGGCATGGCACGATCCAGAACCACGATATCCGGGCTCAGTTCGCGGACCAGTCTCACGGCCTCGATTCCGTCGGCCGCCTGGCCGACCACCTCGAATCCCTCCATCTCCAGAAGGATCTTGACGCCGCTTCGGACTACCGCATGATCGTCCGCCAGCACAACACGAATGGCCATAAGTTGGGACCTCGCCTGTTCCGGAAGCAAAAGCTGTGCCCCACACCTGGAGGGCACGTGTCTTGCTGAACAGGGAGTCGTGCCCGGAAACAACTTGCGCAAGATCCTCCTCGTCGAAGACGATCCGGATATTCAGGACGTGACGACCGTCCTCCTGGCTCACGTTGAGAATTTCGAGGTGCGCGCGTGTGGGACCGCCGCAGAAGCGCTTGAAGCCGCGATCTCCTTCGATCCGGATCTCATCCTGCTCGACGTGATGATGCCGGGGCTCGATGGCCAGGGGGCGTTCGCCGCCTTCCGGCAGATGCCCGCCACGAGGTCGACTCCGGTGATCTTCATGACCGCTCGCGTGCAACCCCGGGAAATCATGGAGTACCGCCAGCTTGGCTCGCTGGGGGTGATCCCCAAGCCCTTCGACCCCGACACGCTCGCCCGGACGATCCAGGGAATGTGGGACCGTCACCAGAAGGAAAAGCTGAATGAGACGCGACGCGAGGATCTTGCCTCTTTGCGCCTGACCTATGCCGCGGAGCTGCCGGAAAGGCTGCGCGCGATCGAGGTCGCCGCCGCATCGCTGCGCGATCGGGGCTGGGACGGCAGGATCGCCTTGGATCTCCAGGAGATGGCGCATCGCCTTGCCGGATCGGCGGCGATCTACGGCTTCCCCGACATCAGCGATGCCGCCGCTCGCGTGGGAGCTTTCGGTAATGAGCCCGCGGCCAGCCGGGCCGCCTCCGATCCCAAACCGTTCCTGAAGGCCACGGCGCTGCTCACCGCGGCGCTCCGCCAGGCCACGACCCAACCCGCACCGGGAAGCTCGCTGGGGTAGAACTAGGCGACCGGGACCGTAGCCAGGGTGGCAATCGCGGCGACAATGTCCTCGGGCCTCACCGGCTTCGCGACATGGAGCTGAAAACCGCTGCGCAAAGCATCGAGGCGGTCCCGGGGTCCCGCGTAGGCCGTCAGCGCTATGGCGGGTGTCGTGCCGCCACGCGCGGCGGGCAGCGCCCTCACGGTCTTGAGAAAGGCGTGTCCGTCCTCGTCGGGCATGCCAATGTCGGCGACGATGACGTGCGGCGGCCCCTCGAGAATCATGGCGAGGGCGTCGCGAGCCGAGGCTGCGGTGAGAACGCGCGCACTGTAGTGACGCAAAACCAGGGCCAGGCCCTCGAGCGCGTCCAGGTCATCGTCGACCAGGAGCACGCTCACCCCCGCAAGAGACAGGGGATGCGGGTTCACCGGCTCCGGGATGAGCGATGCGTCAGTCGAGGGCAGGGCGTTCGAGACGGCCCTCATTGAACGCGGCAGCCGAACCGTGAAGATGGCCCCGGGGCGATCCTCGCGGTTTCTCGCCTCGACCTCACCGCCGTGCAGTTCAACAAGATGCCGGACGATCGCGAGGCCGAGCCCAAGGCCCGCATGTCTCCTTGTGCTCGAGGAATCGGCTTGTCGAAAACGATCGAAGACATAAGGCAGGAACGCGGGTTCGATTCCCGCGCCATCATCGATCACCGTGATCAAGGCCCCTGACCCGGCCGAAGAGACGGTAACGCCCACGCATCCCCCCACGGGGGTCAGTCGAATGGCGTTCGAGAGCAGGTTCCAGATCACCTGCTGCAAACGGTTGGCATCACCGGGAACCGGGCCGATAACGGGGTCGATGGTCACATCGAGCCGGATGTTCTTGATTCGCGCAGCGGGTCGAACGGTCTCGGCCGCAAGTTCGATGACCTCCTCGAGCCGCACCTCGCCGACGGTCATCCCGAAGTTCCCGGTGACTATCCTCGATACGTCGAGAAGGTCGGCCACCAGAGCGCTCTGCGTCCGGGCGTTTCGATCGATCGCATCCACCGCGCGAGCGAGGACAGCGGCATCGAGGCCCGGCTGCCGGAGCACATGGGACCAGGTCAGGATGGCGCTGAGCGGGGTGCGAAGTTCGTGGGAGAGGGTGGCCAGGAACTCGTCCTTCAGCCGATTCGCCTCCTCCGCCTCTTTGCGCGCGATGCGCTCGCGCTCGAGAAGCTGAGTCCGGTCCATCTCCGCTTGATCGACACGCAGTGCCACGAGTCCGTGCGGGGGCTGGGATTCGCACTCGAAGCCGATGCTCATGGGGCCGCCGTGTTGCGT
>JANNJB010000530.1:0-4242 GCA_031405615.1 Vicinamibacteria bacterium
GGGACCAAGACCATCGGTGTCGTGGCCGATGAGACCGGGCGGATACTGAACTCGGTGCGCGGGGGTGGCGCCAATCTGCACGTCCACGGCGAACTCGCGGTGGAGAAGGTTCTGGCCGGCCTGCTCGACGAACTGTGTCCCGACGAGCGTCCCGAGGCGCTGTGCCTCGGCATGGCCGGCGTCGATCGGCCGGGCGAAGACGGCGTGGTGCGCTCCTTGCTCCGCCGGCTCGGATTCCGCGGCAACGCGGTTGTCGTGAACGATGCGGTGATCGCGATCGCGGCGGGCGCGCACGACCGCGTCGGCGTGGTGGTCATCGCGGGAACGGGTTCGATCGCCTACGGCATCGATCGCCATGGGAAGACCGCGCGCGCGGGGGGCTTGGGCCCGATGCTCGCGGACGAAGGTTCGGGCGGATGGATCGGGCACAAGGCGCTCCTCGCCGCGGTGCGGGCTGCCGAAGGCCGGGGCGAGCCCACGCTCCTCAAGGACGCGATCTTCTCCGTTCTCACGGTGAGCGCTCTCTCCGACCTCCCGGCGATGGCCTACGGGGGCGGCCTCACGCGCGAGCGCATGGCCGAACTGGCGCCCACCGTGATCGGCGTCGCCCAGACCGGCGACGCGGTGGCAACGCGCATTCTCGACGAGGCCGCCACTGAGCTTGCCAGCGCGGCCCGTTCGGTGGTGCGTCAGCTCTCTTTCGACGGCGCGCCTTATCCGCTCATCTTCTCCGGCGGTCTTTTCGGCGGCATGACCGGCCTCGTCGACACCGTGGCGAAGCGGGCGGCGCTTGAAGGCGCCATTCCCTGTCGGCTGAAGCGCGACCCCGCCGAGGGCGCGCTGGCGATGGCCCTCGATCTCTATCGCGCTCGACGGGTGGCCCGCCCATGACCCTGACCCTGACCAACCGTCTCATCGTCAACGCCGACGACCTCGGGCGAACTCACGGCATCAACACCGGCATCTTCGAGGCTCATCGCATGGGTATCGTCACCAGCGCCACCGCCATGGTGAACTACGAGGGCGTCCGCGAGGCGGCGTCCCTCTCGCGTGAAAACCCGAAGCTCGGCATCGGCCTCCATGTCGCCCTCACCGGCGGCCGGACGACGCTTCCTGCCGCCGTGGTCCCCTCCCTCGTGGACGCGCGCGGGCTTCAGCCGCCGAAGCCCGAGGGTCTGGGCGACGCCGTTCCATCCGAGGTCGAGGCCGAAGTCGAGGCCCAGTTCGCGCGGTTCATCGAGGTCTTCGGCCGCAAGCCCACGCATCTCGACTCGCACCATCATTCCCACCGCCGACCCGACGTTTTCGACGCGGTCACCAGACTCGCGCGTCGCGAAGGCCTGCCGGTGCGGAACGCGGGCGGGGCGATGGGCACGGCTCTTCGCCGCCTGGGCCTGCGCACGAACGACGCGTTCGACGAGAGTTTTTTCGATCAGGGCGTTTCCGTGGCGCACCTGATTTCGATCATCGAATCGCTACCCGGAGGCTCGACCGAGCTGATGTGCCATCCGGCGCACGAAGACGCCGAACTCGCCGCGTCCAGTTCGTACGCGCGGGTCCGCGTCGTGGAACTGGCGGCGCTGTGCGATCCCGCGGTGCGCACCGCCATTGAGCGAACCCAGGTTCGACTCATCACGTTCGCCGAACTGTGAAGATCGAAGTCCTTCCCTCCGCGGCCGAGGTGGCCGCGCAAGGCGCCGCGTTGTTCTCGGCCGAGGTGCGGGCGAACCCCGCGCTCGTGACCGCCCTTCCCACCGGACGCACCCCGATCGCGATGTATCACAAGCTCGCGGCCGAGAGAACGGCGGGGAACTTCGACCTGAGCCGCGCGACCATCTTCAATCTCGACGAGGTCCTTCTCCCGAAGGCGTCGCCGCAGACCTTCTTTCAATTCATGACCCGCTACGTGTGGGATCCGCTAGGGGTGCCGCCGGGCCGCCGTTTCATACCGGACGGAGAGGCCGCGGACCCGGAAGAGGAATGTAAGCGCTATGAGTCCGAGATCGCGACTCGGGGCGGCCTGGAACTCGCGATTCTCGGGATCGGGGCGGACGGCCACATCGCCTACAACCTCCCGCATCAGGCGGGCGCCAGGACGCATGTGGTGGCCCTCGATCCCGCCACCATCGCGACCCTGGGCGGCGGACTCAAGGGCCCGCTGCGCGCGATCACGATGGGGGTTGAGACGATCCTCTCCGCGAAACGGATTCTGTTGCTCGCGACGGGAGGCTCGAAGGCGGAAGCGCTGCGGCGGATGCGTGACGACGACCCTACAGCGGCTTGGCCCTGCACGCTCTTCCGCGATCACCCGGAAATCAGCGTGATCGCCGACCGCGCGGCCGCGGCTCAGCTGTAGCGGCGCCAGAAGGTCTCGAGGATCTCTTTCTGGACCACCGCACCGGGCTGGCCGAAGACTTTGCGGTAGCCGCCGTCCTCGGATCCGGTCTCTTTCATCGCCTTCAGGAGATCGTTGATCTTGCCCTGCCCGCGGGCCTGGACGAGAGCCTGGGTGACCGCGAGCGAGAGCATGTAGAAGGACATGACGCTTTGCCGTCCCGAGGTCGCGAGGCGCCTGAGTTCGTCGGGACCGAGTTCCTGCTCGATCCGCTTGCCCTCCATGTATTGAGCGAGGCCCTCCTGCAGCATGCGGCCCGCCTGTCCGCCGGACATCTCGTCCACGAAAGCGTGGGACAACTCGTGAACGAGCGTGTCTTCCATCTCGCGGGGAAGGGAGGAGGGCAGGCCCCGGATCGGGATCTGGATCGCGCCATTGTGCGAGCTGTAGACGCCCCCCGACCACCAGGGCGCTCCCGTGGCGGAGAAGTAGTCGCGCTGTGAGTGCAGCACAACCGGTATCTTCCGAACCGGCCTCTCGTAGTAGATGTCCGCGAGGCGCACGTACGCACGATCCAGAACGAAGCGGACGTCCCGGGCCACGCCGGTCTGGTTCTCGCCATCGAAGCGGATGTCGAAGCGTTCGGACTGGATCTGCTCTTTCGCGGGATCGACGGAGAGCGCGGCGCGGGTGCGCGTCCCCGGTTCGGGGCCTGGGTTCGACGCCGGCGCAGGGGCGGCCATCATTCGCCGCATGTCCGCGGCCGTGAGACAGGCGTTGACGTCGTCGGCCGCAGGCCTCGCGCAGACGTCGAAGACCGGCCGGTCGAGTATCGCCTGAGCGTCGGCCCGTCTTCCCGCCTTCTCGAGCGCCACCGCCAGGGTCACCGACATGTTCACGGTCGCCGGTCCGAGGGCCGCCTCGTACCGCTGCGCGGCGGCGAGCGCTCCCGCCCAGTCCTCCTGACGGAGGCGCACGTGGGCTTCGAAGGAATGGACCTCGGCGTTCTGGTCGTCGAGCAGCTTCATCCGGCCGAGTGCGAGATCGACCGAGTTGAACGAGCCCATTTGGAGGTCGCGATTGGCGGCGCGGAGATGCACGGCCATGAGCAGGCCCTTCACCTGCGCCAGTCCTGGGTTTTCGGCGACGAGGCGCTCAAGCCGCTGCGTCTCCAAGGCGGTGGCGACCGCGCTCCGATTCCGCTGCAGGCGGTCCGAGAGCGCGTTCAGGAAGGAGATGTCCTCGGGCGTGAGATTGCCGAGCGCGGTGTCTTCGGTCGGCGTCGTGCGGGGCGCGCGTGGAGCGGTCGCCATCGGGACCGGCGTCGCGGGCGTCGGTTGCTGGTCCTGACGCCAGTTGAGCGCGACGAGGCCGGCAATCCCGATCGCCGCCGCAAGACCCACTTTCGCCATCGCCGCGCCGGTCGACGTATGGCCTGATCCTGCGCTTGTCCGGGATAGGGGAGCGGATCCGGCACGCGCTTCAGATCGCGCCGAGCGCACGGGCGGCGGCAAGAGGAGCGATGGAGGAAGCGGACGCGTCCCGCGCGGGCCGGGCGTCTCGTTCGGCGAAGGGGAGTCCGAGGCCTTGCCGCGCACTTTCGACATGATCACGCCGCAGCCCGGACAGATCCGGGCCGTGCCTTCGACCGCTTTACCGCACTTTGGACACGATCCCATGCCGGGCGGAGTATATGAGCGGCCCGCGGGGCGAGCGGACTGCCAGCAGCCCGTGGTGAAACTCTGCCGGCCTTCGTCGAGCGATGCATCCCGTCTGGACTTCTTCGCTCAAGAGCCCGAATATTCGCGATATTCGGGCTTTTCGGCTCATCGCCAGACGGGCGCCTCGCCCGTCGACCCGCGCCTCATCTCCGCCCTCCAGCACTGCCGCGCCGGCACCCTGCGCTA
>JANNJB010000531.1:0-2355 GCA_031405615.1 Vicinamibacteria bacterium
CACTTCCTCCGCGCAGCGCTTCGTCGATGGTGATGCGCGCGTCGGCGATGTCGTGCAGCCGGTTCTTCGGATCGCGCTCGAGGCACCGTGCGATCAAGCGTCTGATTTCCGAGGGCGTCGTGGGAGGCAGCGCCTTCCAGACGATCTCCGCCCGCAGGACCGCGGCGAGCACGTCGCTCACGGTTTCGCCCGCGAAGAGCCGCGCGCCGGTGAGCATCTCGTACAGGACCACCCCGAAGGCCCAGATGTCGGCGCGCTTGTCGACGACCTTGCCGCGCGCCTGCTCGGGCGCCATGTAGGCCGCGGTGCCCATGATCATCCCGGCCTCGGTCATGTGGCGGGACATCGTGGGGGAGTGCGAGATCTGGGGATTCGCGGCCGAGGTGGTTGGATCGCCCTCGAGGGCCTTGGCGAGGCCGAAGTCGAGGATCTTCACTTTCCCGCCCGGTGTCACCTTGATGTTCGCGGGCTTCAGATCGCGATGGATGATGCCGTGCTCGTGCGCCTCTTCGAGACCCTCGGCGATCTGACGCGCGATTGTGATGGCCTCATCCACCGGGATCGCGCCGCCTCGTAAGCGCGCCGAGAGATCCTCACCCTCGACCAACTCCATGGCGAGGAAATGCGCGGTCGAGCCGTCCTTGAGGGTCGCACCTTCAAAGCCGTACACGTGCGCGATGTTCGAGTGATTGAGCGAGGCGAGGACCTGGGCCTCGCGCCGGAAGCGCGCGAGCCTTTCAGGATCGCTCGCCATCTCGGCCGGGAGCACCTTGATCGCGACATCGCGGTTGAGCGTGGCGTCGCGGCCCCGATACACCTCGCCCATTCCACCCGCACCGATGGAGGCGGAGATGTCGTAAGGACCGAGACGGGTTCCGGGAGGGAAAGGCATGGGGTGGGTGTCGCTGCGGGGACCGACGGCTACTTGCGCGCTGCGGGAAACTCGGGCGCGGGAAGGCGCGTGATGCCGAGCTGCGCCTTCTGCCTCGCGACCATGCGCGCGACGTCATCGAGGAGCTTCCGCGCGTCGTAGACGATACCGTCCTTGATCGTGTACTTGATGCCGCCCACGCGCTCGGCCTTTCCGGTCTTCTCGTTCAGGCGAATAGCACCCGTGCCGTAGAGCACCTTCAAATTGGCGACCGGGTTCTCGGGCACGATGATGAGATCCGCGAGCAGGCCCGCGCGTACCACGCCGAACTCGATGGGCTTGTGCTTGGGTTCGAAGAGAGCCTGCGCGCCGTGGAGGGTGGCTCCGCGGATCACCTCGAGAGGATGGAAGCCTGCTTCCTGCAGCAGCTCCATCTCCTCGACGTTTGCGAAGCCGAAGGTGTTGTAGATGTAGCCCGCGTCCGAACTGACGGTGACGCGTCCGCCCATGTTTTTGTAGTCGTTCAGGAAATCCATCCAGATCCGATAGAAGTTCCGCCACGCCGCTTCGTCGTAGCTCGTCCAGTCGAAGTAGTACGAGCCGTGGTTGACCCGGGAAGGCGCGTAGAACTCCCAAAGTGTCGGCAGCGTGTATTTCTCGTGCCAGTCGGCGTTGCGTCTGCGCATGACGTCGCGGCTTGCGAGGTACGCGGTCATGGTGGGGTCGAGGACCACGTTCAACGACTTGAGTTCGGTGAGGAGCGCCTTCCACTCCGGGCTGCCCTGTTTGTGGATGAGATTCCACTGGCGCGCCACCTGGGAGAAGCGGGCCTGTTCGTCGGCGTGATTGTGATCGGGCGGCCAGGGCTGCACGTCGTGTCCGCTGTAGAGAGCCTCGAAGATTCCGTAGAAGTGGGTGATGGTGCCAAGGCCAAGGCGCGCCGCGTCGATCGCGTTCATCTGCGCTACGCCGGGCTGGGCGAGGTGCGCGGTGGTCCCAAGGCCGAGTTTCTTCGCCTCGTCGAGAATGGCGGCCATGATCTCGGGGGGGAAGCCGTTCAGTTTCAGACCATCGACCCCTTCTTTCGCCGCCATCTGGACCCAGGCCCGCGCCTTCTCCGGAGTTTCGATCGTCCCCTCCCACTCGTCGAACGGGAGGCGGTACGTGAACATGCGCGGCGCGGTGATCTCGTTGCGCGCGCTTCGCGCCTTCTCGCTCGCGGAGAACGCGGGAGACGCGATTTTAAATACAGGCCGCGGCGGGTGATGCCGAGTTCGGTGGCGACGCGTGAGATGTTCCAGTTGTGGCGGGCGAGAGAGCCTTTGATTATCTGCATTTCTAGTTCCGAGACGGCGCTTTCCAGGGTGCCGCCGGCGGGGATGTTTGAGAATGGCGTAAATGACGCGTCGTAGCTTGCGATCGGTTTTACGTTTGAATCGAGATCGAAAGGTGTGAGCGGTTTAGCGGCTCTTTTTAGTTCGGGC
>JANNJB010000532.1:0-1708 GCA_031405615.1 Vicinamibacteria bacterium
CGAGGAGGATCCGCGGCAGCTGGCGCGGCTCTTCCGCCGCTTCGGAGAGCTATCGGGGCTCGAAACCGGCCCCACGTAGAGCGTCTGCTCCTTCCGCATGCGCGGCACGATGCAGTAGACGTGTTCGTCGTCGGTGACGTAGACCTTGTCTTCCGAAAGCAGGAGCCACACCGGCTCCTTCAGGAAGTTGTAGATGAGGTGCTTGATGGAGGCAGGGATCGTGGCGGAAAAGAGCAGGGTCTGCCGCTCCTCCGGGACGAAGGCCACGATCTTCTGCATCTCCTCGGCGAAACCCATGTCGAGCATCCGGTCGGCTTCGTCGAGGATGAACATCTTGAGGTTCTTGAGATCCAGGGTGCCCCGGCGGAGATGGTCGAGAACGCGGCCGGGCGTGCCCGCGATCAGCTGGACGCCGGAATCGAGAAGATCGGTCTGGCGTTCCATCGAATCGCCGCCATAGATCGCGGCGACCCGCACCCCGCGGCCCTTGCCGATGGCGCCCAGTTCCTCGGCGACCTGCACCGCGAGTTCGCGGGTCGGCGCGAGCACGACGCCCTGGACGCCCTTGAGAGCAAGGTCGACCTTCTCCACGAGTGGTATGCCGAAGGCCGCGGTCTTACCGGTCCCGGTGCGGGACTGGACCACGAGATCCTGGCCCTTGAGGGCGGGGGGAATCGTCTCGGTCTGGCAGGGTGTCGGGTGGTCGTAGCCCTTTTGAATCAGGGCTTCGAGGGTGGGAGGGGAGATCCCAAGGCTGCGGAAAGTAGCGGAGGCAGGCGTCATGTAGCCCTGATTATCGCCCGCTTCGGCTACTCCTGCCGCGGGACGCGGCCCGGGAGGGGTTTGGGAACTAGAGTCGTACGGGTCGGAACCTCTCGAAAGGAACTCGCGCCATGCTCCACCTCATCGGACAAGCCATCTTCGGTCTCTTCGTCGGCGTGATCGCGAAGTTCCTCATGCCCGGGAAGGATCCGGGAGGCTTCATCGTCACCGCACTCATCGGCCTCGCTGGATCGATGATCGGGACATTCATCGGCCAAAACATGCGGGGCAACGCGGACTACGCATCGGGCTGGCTGATGTCCATCCTCGGCGCCATGATCCTCCTCGGCCTCCACCGGATGATCTTCGGTCGCAAGTAGATCGAGCGGCGCCGAACCCGATCCCGGCCCCGATCCCGTCCGTTCGTCGTCACCCGAGACGGCGCCCGGATCCGTCAGTTCGACGGCGTGAGTGCGACGGCTCAACGAAACCGAGCCTCGAGCTTCGAGAGCATCATCGCCGCGCGGGTGAACAGCGCACGCGCAGCAGCGGGATTGACTTCGAGCCCGAGTGCGGACGCGAGATCAAGGATGGCGACGCATTCCATCGCGCTACCGCGCGCGATCTCGTAGTGGCGGCGCTTCACGCCGCGGGACGCGGAGCCGAATCCCTCGGCGGTGTTGAGGACTACCGAGGACGACGCGCGCCGCAGTTGATCCCGAAGGTTCGCGTCAAGCGATGCCGCGATGGTGGCGCACGACCGACACGCGTCGAGCGAAACGCGGTAGACGTCGAAGGTTTCGAGCGTGGTGGGGTTGGTCCGTTTCGGTTCAGGCGCGCGAACAACGGCGGACTGAAGGGCGGGCACGACGGATGCAGCGGAGGAGGGGTTGGCATTCATGATGATCACCGATAGTTCCGAGCCGCGACCATCGCGGCCTCACCC